>CBIMZH010000262.1:0-4722 GCA_966248255.1 uncultured Cellvibrio sp. | reverse complement strand
CAGGCCAGGTACGGGGATGGAGTTGTTGTCGTCGTCAGTGATGCCATCGATATACTGGGGCGCGCCGCGTTTTTTCCAATCGGCAACCACTCTGTGCACTTCGTGGTCATCGACAAAGGCGCCGTGAACACGGATAGGCACGCTGGTGCCGGAAGGCAGGTAAAGCATGTCACCATGGCCCAGCAGCTGCTCGGCGCCGCCCTGGTCGAGGATGGTGCGCGAGTCGATTTTGGAGGATACCTGGAAGGCAATACGCGTAGGCACGTTGGCCTTGATCAGGCCGGTAATAATGTCCACCGAGGGGCGCTGGGTGGCGAGAATCAGGTGAATACCGGCGGCGCGGGCCTTTTGCGCGATACGGGCGATCAGCTGCTCCACTTTCTTTTTGTCGACAATCATCATCATGTCGGCAAATTCGTCGATCACCACCACAATAAACGGCAGGGCTTCCAGGTCCGGCGCCGTAGCCACCTCCTCACCTGCCTCGTAGTTATCCTCTGGCTTAAACAGCGGATCCTTAATCGGCTCACCGGCTTTGATGGCGTCGTCCACCTTGCGGTTAAAGCCCGCCAGGTTGCGCACCCCCAGTGCCGACATCAGCTTATAGCGGCGCTCCATCTCCCCTACGCACCAGCGCAGGCCGTTGGAGGCGTCTTTCATATCGGTGATTACCGGCGTCAGCAGGTGCGGAATGCCCTCATAAACCGAGAGTTCCAGCATCTTGGGGTCCACCAGAATCAGGCGCACTTCTTTGGGCGTGGATTTGTACAGCAGGCTGAGCAGCATCACGTTGACGCCCACCGATTTACCTGAGCCGGTGGTTCCTACCACCAGCAGGTGCGGCATTTTGGCCAGGTCGGACACAATTGGCTGGCCGGCAATGTCGTGACCCAGGGCCATAGTCAGCGGCGACTTGGCCTGATCGTAGACATCCGAGGCGATCACCTCCGACAGACGCACCATCTCGCGGTGAGCGTTGGGGATCTCTACCCCCATAACTGATTTACCGGGAATAACTTCCACCACCCGCACCGAGACTACCGCGAGGGAGCGGGCCAGGTCTTTAGCCAGGCCGGAGATACGGCTGGCCTTAATACCTGGGGCTGGCTGGATTTCAAAGCGGGTAACCACTGGGCCTGGCTGCACCGAGACCACTTCTATATCTATGCCAAAGTCTTTGAGTTTAAGCTCGAGCATGCGCGACATGGCTTCCAGCGACTCTTTGGAATAGCCTTTATCGCTGCGCTTATCGGCCGGGTCGAGCAGGCTGATGGCGGGCAGCTCGCCCTCGGCAGGCTCCAGGGCTTCAAACAATGAGGTCTGCTTTTCCTTCTCCACACGCGGGCTGGGCGCGGGTTTCTTTTTCGGCGGCTCCTCGATTATCACTGGGGCAACGCGCTTGGCTTCTACTTTGGCGTGCTGCTCCACTACCTCGCGGCGGTGCTGCTGCGCCTGCTGGGCGATTTTCTTTTCGCCGCGCTCGCGCTGGTAAAGCGCCCATTTTTCCGCCAGCTTGGCAAAGCCCTGCGCAGTCCACTTACCCAGATTTTCGGCCAGCTTGACCCAGGAGAGATCGGTAAAAATGGTCATACCGAACAAAAACACCGCCAGCAGCAGCAGGGTGCCGCCGGTATAACTGAAAGCGGCGTAGACCTCTTCCGCAATAAAAGCGCCAAGCAAGCCGCCGTTGGAATAAGGCAGCGCCGAGGTGCCGCCGCTGTAATGCATAGCCGCTATGCCGGTACCGGCAACCATCACCAAGATTAAACCCAGGCTGCGCAGAGCAAAAAATAGCCAATCAAAGTCGTGCTTGCCGGTGCGGTCGCGCAGTACCA
Organism: uncultured Cellvibrio sp.; assembly: GCA_966248255.1. Classification (GTDB taxonomy): domain Bacteria; phylum Pseudomonadota; class Gammaproteobacteria; order Pseudomonadales; family Cellvibrionaceae; genus Cellvibrio. The sequence continues at coordinate 2,887 of CBIMZH010000262.1, read as the reverse complement.
ACCAGGCGCGATAGGCGATCATCACCGGGAACAAATAGGCCATATAGCCAAACAGCGAAAAGAACACATCCGCTAGCCAGGCGCCAAACATACCGGCGGCATTGGTAGGCCGCTCATTGTCGCCGGTGCGCGACCAGCCTGGGTCTTGGGGGTCGTAGGTGAGCATGGCCAACAACAGGTACAGGCAGACTACCCCCAGGCCTATTAGCGCGCCCTCTTTAATCAGGCGCGTCAGCAGGTTGGAAGTGTGCTCAGGGGGCGTGCTTTTGCGAGTCGCGTTTGCAGGTCTCAAATCGTTAAATCCCGGTATCTCGTTATCGTCAATTCAGGGGTATTGTAATTACTCGGGAGGGATTTACCACAGGCCAAACTGGATTAGCTGTTTTTAATGACAGGGCTTAGGCTCGGGTCACATTAAATTTTCTCGCTATTGGCGGCCATAAGGGACATGGACGCCTGCCAGCTGCTTACCCGATTGCGGCCGTTTTGTTTAGAGTGGTATAGCGCCTCATCGGCCTGCTGAATCAGCTCATCGGCGGACTTGGCTCCCAAGCTTACCGAGGACACGCCAAAGCTGCCGGTTACCCTGACCCCTTCGGTGATTTTGTCAGCAATTTTTTCGCGGCAGCGCTCGGCAATTTCACAGGCCTTGGCCAGTGAGGCGCCGGGCAGAATAATGCAAAACTCTTCACCGCCAAAGCGCGCCACCATATCCAGGTCGCGCACAGATTCACTCAGGCAATTGGCCACCATTTTAATTACCGCATCGCCGGTGGCATGGCCGTAGCTGTCGTTTACTCTTTTGAAAAAATCCACGTCCGCCATAATGCAGCTAAAACTGCTGTCGCTGGCGCGTTCACCGTCAAACTTGCCCTCCAGATGCTGGTATAGGGCGCGGCGGTTAAAGCAGTTGGTGAGCGGGTCGCGGGTTGCCAAAAACGACAGCTCGCGGTTTTTGGCTTCAATATCTGCCTGGGATGCCGCTAGCTGCTGCAGCATCTCCTCTAGCATGCGGCTTTTTTCCTCCAGCTCGGAGACATCGTCAAACACCGCAATGGTGCCCTGGCTTTTGCCATCGCCATCGAGAATAGGTACAGCATTTACCCGGTAGATAATTTCCCTGCTGTCACCGCGCTTGTAGGTCAGCCTCACCCCCACCTGTTTTTGCCCGGACTCCTGCGCCTGCAGCCAGGGAAACTTCCCCTCCTCGTCCAGCATCCAGCCCAAATGGCTGGCCTTTTTGCCCAGCAGATAATTCTCCGGCCGCTGCAAATGCTCCAGCAGCGAGTTGTTGGCCAAGACTATCTGCTCGCGCCGGTCGAGGATCAGCACCCCCTCGGCAAGAATATTGAGCGCATTGCGCACCCGCGCCGGCACTACCGCACTGGGGTCCAGATGCTTGAGCACGCGGCGAATATACAGCCAAAAGCCAACAAAACCGCTAAGCGCAATAAACGCCACCAGCAGCGGAAATGTGGGCAAGCCAAGCAGACTATGGCGCTCCGCCTCCAGCGGGGCAAAGGCCATTTCAAAGTTGGCGCGCTTGGTGCCATTGATAATGAGCGGCAAGCGCACATGGGTGGGGGTTGAGCCAGATTCTGTGCCTGGTCGCCAATTGCTCAAATGCTGCTCTGTCTGCGCCAGCACCCGGCCATCCAGACGGCGCAGGCCCGCGGATTTAACCTCGGGGTTACGCGCCACTACGGTATCCAGCAGTTGCCGCAACATAGGTTCATCGCCACGGGTAATGGCCAGGTCCAGCTGCGCCAGGGTGGTCTGCGCCAGTTGCTCGCGCATCGCCAACTGCTCGCGCTCACTGCCGGGGGTCAGGCCCAGTGCCTGGGCGAGAATCAGCAGCGAGATGGTCAGCACCACCAAACCGAGACTTAAACGAACTGCCGGGGTAAAACGGATCATTTACTCGTCCTTGTGTTTTTGTTGTTGCACATGATCAAACAGATAGCCCACTTCTTTGGCGCTCTGATCCTCTTTGCGTCTGTCGCGTTTCTGTTCTTCCAACTGCTTTTTGCGCTTATTCACTTCATCGAGAATGGGCAGAGGGTCTATGCCACGCCAGAGCGGCATCATCGACATAAGTGTTAACAGCAGGCTGCTGGCGCGCAGCGACCAGATAATCAACCCTGTGGTGAGCGAGAAGGTCAGGCCCGTAAACAGTGCTTTGTGGGTTAGCTCCTCCTGGACTATCTGCTGCATCTGCTCGTGAGTGCGGCGCAGCTCACTGCTAAAGTCCGCCGCCTCCCAGGTGCTATAGCCATCATCGGGAGTAATCAGGCTTTGCAAAGGTGAATCTGCCGCCAGACCATTTAAAGATTCGCGCTGTAACTGGGGCTTTTGCTCCTCCCAGCGCTGGTGATCACGCGCATCCAAAGCCTCCAGTGCCTGGGGCTGATGATCGTCTGGCGCTATAACAACAGCTGCGCTCGGCTGCCCAGCGGCTGGCGGCTGGGCTTCCACCAGCTGTTCGACATCGGCGGTGCGAGTGCCCGGATCCAGCGCCGCACTTGAACCGGGCGCACTGGGCGTTTGGCTTTCGGTGACGGTAACTGGAGCTTTTGGCGGCACGACTACCTGGGTGCTGCCGCTGCCAGCGTCAGTACCCGAATTGCTGGTAGTGGTTGTGCTGCTGGGTTTTACCAGCAGGCTAAAACTGCTATCCACCCAGGCGCCCTGAGCGTCCAGCGCGCGAATGCTGATCTGGGCTTCACCGGCCAGCTTGCTATTCAGGGTAAGGCTGAGCTGACCGGTTTGCGGATCTATAGTCACCTGGCTTACCAGCGCGCTATTACTGTTGGCCAGGAGTTGATAAGTGAGCGCACTACCCTGCTCCACATCGCTAAACACCGCGCGCAAATCCACGGGCAATGCC
>CBIMZH010000261.1:0-4728 GCA_966248255.1 uncultured Cellvibrio sp. | reverse complement strand
CAGCGGCAATCACTGCAGCCGGTGTCGATTTCGATATAGTCTTTGGTCCTGCCTTCAAAGGGATTCGCCTGGCGGCGACAACGGCCATTGCTCTGGCGGATGGATTCCAGCGCGATTTACCCTATTGCTACAATCGCAAAGAAGCCAAGGATCACGGCGAGGGCGGCACCCTGGTTGGAGCGCCCTTGCAGGGGAAAGTTCTGATTGTCGATGATGTGATTACCGCAGGCACCGCGGTGCGCGAGGTGATGGCAATTATCGAAGCGGCCGGAGCCAAGCCAGCGGCGGTGCTGATTGGTCTTAATCGCCAGGAAAAAGGCAAGGGTGAACTCTCGGCCATCCAGGAAGTGGAGCAGACTTTTGGTATTCCGGTAATCAGTATTATCAACCTCAACCATATTATTGATTATCTGGAAAATCAGGCGGGTCAGGAAGAAATGGTGGCTAAAATTAAAGCCTATCGCCAAACCTATGGTGTTGAACTTTAAGCGAGTCTACGTACGTTTATGAAGCTAGTTACTGCCTTGTTTACGCTGTCACTGATCTGCCCATTGCTGGCTGCTGCGGCCCCCGCTGTCGAGCAAAAAGTGATTTATCGCTATAAAAATGACAAGGGAATAACTGTGCTGGACAGTGCGATTCCACCTGAGTATGTCAGTGGCGGTTATGAAGTTATGTCGCTGGGTGGCAAGGTACTCAAAGTGGTGCCCCCGGCGCTGACGGGTGAAGAGGCGGAAAGGGCGCGCATTATGCGCCTGGCCCGCGAAGAGCGCGCCAAGGCGGATCTGGAGCTGCGTCGCAGCTACAGCAACGTGAAAGATATAGATGCTGCCAAGCTGCGTAATCTGGCCAGTATTAAAGGCAATCTGGATATTTTGGAGGCCAATCTGGCCAGCGCGCGAAACCGGCTGCAGGACAGTCAGTCCAAAGCGGCGGCCATGGAGCGCGGCGGGCGCGCACTTACGCCGGATATTCTCAGTAATATTGCCAACCTGGAGCAGGAGCAAATTAATATCCAGGAGCAGATTAAACAGCGCAAACTGGAGTATCAGCAGGTGTCTGACAAGTTTGATGCAGATCGTCAGCGGTTTATTGAAATTTCCAAACCCGGGGCCTAGTGCTCAAGCTCCGGTTTTGCCTGTGCCAGGGTTTGTTAAGCGGTAATCAGGGAATGAGGCTGTAACAGCCCCTGGGCCAATAACTGCCACTGGTCCTGCCAGTGCTCCGTGGGCAGGCGACGGAAGCCCGAGCGAACAAACTCCACAATACGCCCATCCACCAGTGCCATCATTAAATTGGCTGCCGCCATTACGGGTAGCTGCGCGTGAATGCCTTCGCGCAATTCTGCCTCGCGCAATATCTGCCGCAACTGAGTTTCTACCCGTTCAAAAAACTGCGCGATGCGCAGGCGCAAGCGCTCGGTTTCACCGGTAAGTGCATCGCCGGTCAGCAGGCGGCTAAGCCCCGGGTTGCGCTCGGCAAAGGTGAGCAGCAAACCTAAAATGGTTTCGCAGCGTTTAAGGGTGGATTTTTCCTCGGCGAGAATCACCGTAATGCGCGAAAAAATCGTCTCCTCAATAAACTCGATCAAGCCCTCAAACATTTTGGATTTGCTGGGAAAGTGGCGGTAGAGCGCCGCCTCGGAAACGCCCACTTCGCGCGCGAGCGCCGCCGTAGTAATTCGCTCACCGGGGCTGGCTTCAAGCATTTGCGCCAGGCACTGGAGTATGTGCTGGCGCCTTGGCGTTTTGGCGAGAGTTTTGGTCATGTCCTATGTCCCCGGTGAGGGCGCGGTGCGCCCGGAGTTATTATTGAGGCTTGAATTCCAAGCCCCTGCGCAATTAGCCGCGCGTTTTATTGGTGATCAGGGTGCCGACACCAGCATCGGTAAAAATTTCCAGCAGCACGGCGTGATCGACGCGGCCATCAATAATGTGCGCGCTGGTTACGCCACCTTTTACCGCATCCAGTGCACAGGCAATTTTGGGCAGCATGCCGCCGTAAATAGTGCCATCGGCAATCAGGCCATCCACCTGTTGTGTCGACAGACCAGTGAGCACCTTGCCCTGCTTGTCGAGCAGGCCGGAGACATTGGTGAGCAGCATTAATTTTTCAGCTTTTAAAAACTCCGCAACCTTGCCCGCTACCAAATCGGCGTTGATATTGTAGGAGGCGCCGTCTTCACCTACGCCGATTGGCGCGATCACGGGAATAAAATCGCTGTTGATCAGCATATCGATAACCGAGGTGTTGACCTTGTCCACTTCGCCTACATGGCCAATATCGAGAATTTCCGGCGCGGTCATCTCCGGGGTTTTGTGTGTGACAGTAAGTTTTTTCGCTTTGATCAGCTGGCCGTCTTTACCGGTCAGGCCGATCGCCTGGCCGCCGTTGCGGTTGATCAGGCTGACGATTTGTTTGTTAACCGTGCCGCCCAGCACCATTTCCACTACATCCATAGTGGCGCTGTCGGTAACGCGCATGCCGTTAATAAATTCGGATTTGATGCTAAGTTTTTCCAGCAGGCTGCCAATTTGTGGGCCGCCGCCGTGAACGACAACCGGGTTCATGCCCACCAGTTTCATTAGCACTATGTCGCGCGCAAAACTGTTTTGCAGCTCTTCACCTTCCATGGCATTGCCGCCAAATTTAACCACGACAGTTTTGCCGGTGAAGCGCTGGATATAGGGCAGGGCTTCGGTGAGTACATTGGCGATATTCATCGCTGATTCGCGACTGAGAGACATAGCTGAATCCTGTTTATTTCAGTTAAAAGTTAAGCGAAAGGCTGCTGTTTACTTTGAGCAGTTCGCGTTTAAAAAGCTGTTGAATTTTATTGAGTGAATCTTCGTTTTCCGCTTCAAATCTGAGCGTAAGCGCGGGCGAGGTGTTGGATGCGCGCACCAGGCCCCAGCCTTTGGGGAAGTCGACACGCAGGCCATCAATGGCGGTGATAGCGCCATTTTGGAAATCGCCCTGGGCAGAGAGTTTTTCGATCAGATCAAATTTTTCCGCTTCGGCAACGGCAACTTTAATTTCCGGCGTGATAAGCATGGGCGGGAAGCCGGCAAAAATTTCGTCAATGGGCTGATCGCGCAGAGTGATAATTTCAAGCAGTCGCGCCATGGCATAAAGGCCATCGTCAAAGCCGTACCAGCGATCCTTGATAAAAATATGGCCGGAATATTCACCGCCAATTAACGCCCCGGTTTCGACCATCTTGGCTTTCATTGGCGAGTGGCCGGTTTTCCACATAATGGGGCGGCCGCCATAGCCGCTGATGACCTGGTTGAGTTGGCGCGAGCACTTAACATCAAACACTACATCGGCGCCCGGGTGGCGCGACAGCACATCGCGCGCAAACAGCATCAGCATGCGGTCCGGCCAAATAATATCGCCCTTGGGGGTTACCACCACCAGGCGGTCGCCATCGCCATCAAAGGCCACGCCCATATCTGCTTTGGTTTCTTTTACCTTGGCGATAAGGGCCGCGAGGTTTTTCTCCTCGGAGGGGTCTGGCGCATGGTTGGGGAAGTTGCCGTCCAGGTCGCAATAGAGCGGAATTACGTCGCAGCCCAATTCCTCGAAGAGTTGTGGCGCGACTAGCCCGGGCACGGCATTGCCCGCGTCTATCACCAGGGTGACATTGCCGGCCAGGGCCACGTCGGAAAAGATGCGGTCAATGTATTCGGGGATAATTTCGCGCTGGGATTCAACCCCGGCTCCCTGGTGCAAGCGCTGGCCAAGAATGCGTGAGCGCAATTCCATTACCGCTTCGTCGGCCAGGGCGTTGTTGTTAATCACCACCTTAAAGCCGTTGTATTCCTTGGGGTTGTGGCTGGCAGTAACCATTACGCCGCTGCTGGTATCGTCAAAATGGAAGCTGGCGAAATACATCAGCGGGGTGGGGATAAGGCCGAGATTAATCACATTGCAGCCGGACTGGAGTATGCCTTTGACCAGCGCGTTACACAGGCTCTCGCTGTGGGTGCGGCCATCGCGGCCCACCACTATGGTCTGCTCGCCCTGATCCAGAGCTTCGCTGCCTATGGCCTGGCCAATCAGCATCGCCAGCGCGGGGGTTATTTGTGAGTCGACCAGGCCGCGAATATCGTAGGAGCGGAAAATTTCCCTGGGTACATCATCTTCGTTCATACGGCTTGGGGCCTGGCCGCTGCTACGACGGCTGCTGCCTTCGCTCAGCCCCAGCACATTCTCGTCTTCGTCGATCATGGTGATATCGAGAATATCCTGCTTTTGAAACAGGGGGTTGGCCAGGTTGTCGTCGGATTTAACCGCGCGGCTGCCGGGCACCAGGTCGCCCAATGTGGGGCCGGATGTGCTGCTGTGGAAGCTTTTGCGTTTCAGTAACTGCAGGTGCGCCAGCCAGGCGACTGCCAACAGCAGGGCGAGAATCAGCGAACTCAGGCTGATCCAGAGCGCGGGCGATTCAGCGGCCAGGTTGACCATACGCGCCGAGGGGGTGAATTTAACCTGCAGGTGACTGCCGGCAACCATCTGCGTGTGGCTGGAGGCAACCCCGTCATCGCCCAGCAGGGTGAGCGACTGCGGCGGACTGCCGCTGAACAACTGCAGCAACTGATATTGGCCAAGGGATTTATCGGCACTGGTAAACAGGGCAAACATTTCGCTGGCGTCCACCACCAACCGTAAGCTGCCCAGGGGCTCGGCTGCAGTTTCAGGCTTGATCGGCCTGGCCCAGTTAAC
>CBIMZH010000260.1:0-4750 GCA_966248255.1 uncultured Cellvibrio sp. | reverse complement strand
TGAGCAACAGCTGCCAGCGCACCGAGTTTTATTTTTACAGCGGCTATCGCGACCTCATCGCCGGTAACGCCCAGCGCGCCCGCGGTGCTTTTGCTGCGGCGCTGCAACAAAATACCTATCGCTTTATCGAGCGCCCGCTGGCGCGCCAGTTTCTCGCCAGCATAGCCTCCGCTCACTGAGGCACACACCCACACGGATTTAACAGACACTTGAGGTAAGCCATGCACACAGCAACATCGCCCGGCACTAGTCCAAAAATTGTGGTAGTCGGCGGCGGCGCCGGCGGCCTGGAACTGGCGACCAAATTGGGCGACAGCCTGGGTAAAAAAGGCAGAGCGGAAATTACCCTTATCGACCGCAACACCACCCATTTGTGGAAGCCACTGCTGCACGAAATTGCGGTGGGCACTATGGACGAAGGGGTGGATGCAGTGAGCTACCGCGGCCACGCCGGCGCCCACCATTTTTATTTTCGCGTGGGCAGCCTCACCGATATCGACCGCGAAAAACGCGAGGTAGTACTGGCGCCCATGAAAGATGAAGAGGGCGTGGAAGTGCTGCCGAGCACGCGCATTCCCTACGATTATCTGGTGATTGCCCTGGGCTCTGTGTCCAACGATTTTAATACCCCCGGCATCAAGGAAAACTGCATCTTCCTCGACAGCCCCAACCAGGCCTATAAGTTCCGCACTCGCCTGCTTAACAAGTGTTTGCGCATCCAGCGCATCAGTGGCGAAGACAATCATGTGCGCATCGCCATAGTCGGCGGCGGCGCCACAGGGGTGGAGTTATCGGCAGAGCTGCACCACGCCGTACATGAAATTCACAACTACGGCTTTAGCAATGTCACCAATGAACATTTGAATGTGACCTTAATTGAAGCTGGCCCGCGCTTATTGCCCGCATTGCCCGAGCGCATCTCCGCCTCGGCCCACGGCGAGCTGGCCAAAATTGGCGTGGATGTAAAACTCAACACCATGATTACCTCCGCCGATAAAGCCGGCTTGCACACCAAAGACGGCCAGCTGATTGCGGCAGATTTAATGGTCTGGGCGGCGGGCATTAAAGTGCCCGAGTTTATGGCCAATATCGCCGGCCTGGAAACCAACCGCATCAACCAGCTGGTGGTAAATGAATTTTTACAAACCAGCCAGGACCCGCATATTTTTGCCATAGGCGACTGCGCCCAGTTCACCAACCCCGATGGCACTCGCGTACCCCCGCGCGCGCAATCGGCGCACCAGATGGCCAGCACCTGCTACAAAAATCTGCGCGCCCTGCTCGAAGGCAAACCGCTCAAAGTGTACAAATACACCGACCACGGCTCGCTGATCTCCCTGGCCAGCTACTCCACCGTGGGCAGCCTTATGGGCAACCTCAACAAGGGCACCATGTTTATCGAGGGCCGTTTGGCGCGCCTGGTGTACATCTCCCTGTACCGCATGCACCAAATGGCCATCCACGGTTTAATCAAAACCGGGCTGGTAATGCTTGCCGGGCGCATTAACCGCTGGGTAAGGCCGCGTTTAAAACTTCACTAAACACCCAGGGCGACCAGCCTGAATCTCGCAAAGATTGTGCAAGCCACAGCCAGCGCCAAACCCGGCGCTGGCTTTTTTGTCTGAGGCTCCGTTACGTTAATAATTTTTACGGAGTATCGCTTTGAACATCCTTCGCTTTGGCCTGGCGGCCAGCATTCTCAGCCTGGTGGCCTGCGCCAGTCACCAACCCAAAGAGCCGCAAACCCAGGAGTTTTTTTCCACCCTGATTAAAGCCGACGGCAGTAAACAATTCAGTTACACCCTGGTGATGGAAATGCCCGAAGGTAAAGGCGGTCGCGGCGGCAGACGCGGGCCACCGCCTGGTGGAATGGGTGGTCCGGGTGGCGGTATGGATGGCCCAGGTGGAGGTATGGGCGGCGGCCATCACGGCGGGCGCGGCCCCGGCGGTGATGACAAAGACAACCCTATGGCCGAACAACTTGAGCACCTGGCCAAAGAGGGCCTGCTGGCCAAGCTCGAAGACACAGGTTATTGCCGCGACAGCTACACCCAGTTGGATAAAAGCGAAAGACGCAACGCCATTATGATCAGTGGCGAATGCGTGGAAGATGCCACCGAAGAGGATCGCCAAAACTTCCCCAATCCCGCCGCTAAAAAAGTGATTGAAGAGCGTTTGGATTAAATATTTTTTCACCTGCGGCAATGCCTATCACCGCCGCAGGCAATCAAATTAAAAAGCACTTACATTTGTTTACAGGCTGAATACGTATTCAGCCTTTGGCACTACAGCATTTTCACCAGGCAGCACTTATTCTCCGTCAACCATGACTTTGACAAGGATAATAAGTATGCACACGAAAGTCCCCTATATAGATTCCCTCACCGCCATGCGCGGCCTGGCCGCGCTCTGGGTGGTACTCTTTCATATCGATGTCAGCCTCTACTACCGCGACCTGGGCGCACTGCTGCCGCGCACAGACACAGGCATTTTTTCGCGCGGTTATCTCTGGGTTGATTTCTTTTTTTTGTTAAGCGGTTTTGTTATCGCCCACGTCTATGGCGCCAGCCTCGCTGGCCCCAATAAAGTCCGCGCCATTGGCCAGTATCTGTGGGCGCGCTTTACCCGTCTCTATCCGCTGCACCTGTTTACCCTGGTGGTGTTAATTATTTTTTCATTGGCTGTGCCGGCAATTTATCCGCAGGTGATCGATGGCAGCTGGCAAACCTATTTCGCCTGGTCGGCAATTCCCAGCCAATTAATGTTTACCAATGCCATGAACCAGCATGTGTATCTGAGCTGGAATATTGTCTCTTGGTCGATTGGCGCCGAGTGGTGGACCTATGTGCTGGCCATTGGCTTAATTATCGGCCTGCATAAGCGCGCACTTTGGCTGGTGAGCCTAGTTATGTTCGCTGCCGCGGCGGGGCTCAGCTATCTGGTAATGAGCCTGCCCGAGCACAATTTGGACATTACTTTTAACTACGGATTTTTCCGCTGCCTGTGCGAGTTCACCCTGGGCCTGGGTATTTACCAGGGTTACCTGCAGCAGTTGGGCCAGCGCTGGCTGGCGCGGGACACAAGTTTTATTCTGCTCTGCCTTGGCGTAATTGCGCTGTTTCACTTGCGCTTATTTGACCTTTTTATTATCCCGATTTATGCCGCACTGATTTTAGCCAGCGCCTATAACCGCTCGCGCATTTATCAACTGCTCAACTCGCGCCCACTCACCTATTTAGGCGAAATCTCCTACTCCATTTATTTGGTTCACGCCATCTGGTTTATGGTGTTCTGGTTTTGGTTTCCCAGCCTTAAAACCGCCACAGGCTTGAATGAGATGCCCGGCCTGTGGAAGCTGGCCTATGTCATAGGCTTTGTGAGCCTAACCCTGATTTGCGCACATTTTACTTATCGCTGGATAGAAGTTGGCTGCCGGCAATTTTTGCGCAAACGCTTCCGTGTCCAGCAAAAAATTACCGGGGAACAAGCTAATCAACCCGTAAATTAATAAGCAAAAAATTAAGGAGGAATTAACGATGAAAATGTTCAATCTGGTTGTGGCCGCTTTAGTGTTAACCACAACAATACACGTCTATGCAGTAGAAGCCGCAAGCACAAACCAAGGCAAGTCAGCAAACTACGCCATAAAACACCTGGAGCCACTCAGCTGGTGGGTGGGCATGAACAACCCGCAGCTACAGCTGATGGTCAATGGCGAACAATTGGCGGATTTGGAACCACACATAAATTATCCAGGGGTAAAACTGCTCAAGGTGGAGCGCACCAACAACCGCAATTATTTATTTATCGATTTGGACATTTCACCCGCGACCAAGCCAGGTGAAATGACCATTGGCTTTACCCGCAACCAGCAGCTGGTCACCCAGGTAAAATACCTGCTTGCGGCGCGCCAGCCAAACTCCGCCGCGCGGCGCGGTTTTGATGCGCGCGATGCGATCTATCTGATAACCCCCGACCGCTTCACCAATGGCGACCCAGGCAATGACACTCTGCCCGGCATGAGCGATAGCGCCAATCGCCAGGACCCGGTCGCCCGCCATGGCGGCGATTTAAAAGGTATGACCGAGCATTTGGATTACATAGCCCAGCTGGGTTTTACGCAAATTTGGCCAACGCCGCTGCTGGAAAACAATCAGCCGAGCTATTCCTATCACGGTTATGCGCTCACCGATTTTTACCAGGTAGACAAACGCTTTGGCAGCAACGAGGATTTTCGCCGCTATGTGCAAGAGGCCAACAAACGCGGCCTGGGTGTTATTCAGGATATAGTGCTCAACCACATAGGTACCGGCCACTGGTGGATGCAAGACCTGCCCACCGCCGACTGGATTAATTACCCACCCAGTGCATCACCATCTGGCAAAAAACCTGCTGCTTTTGTGCAAACCAATAACCAGCACTCTACGGTGCAGGATATTCACGCCGCGCCCGAAGAGCTGCAATTATTTCAGGACGGCTGGTTTGTCGACTCCATGCCTGATTTAAACCAACGCAACCCGCTGTTGGCCCGCTATCTGATTCAAAATACGCTTTGGTGGATTGAGTACGCACATCTCTCCGGCATTCGCGAAGACACCTACTCCTACGCCGACAGCCAGTTTTTACGCGACTGGTGCCATGCCGTTTTAAGCGAGTATCCGCAGCTGAATATTGTCGGTGAGGAGATGCAGGATGACCCGGCGCGGGTTGCCTACTGGCAAAAAGGCGCACTCAATCGCGATGACTATGA
>CBIMZH010000259.1:0-4759 GCA_966248255.1 uncultured Cellvibrio sp. | reverse complement strand
GGAGATGAACACCAAGGCGGCGCAATCTGGCGCGGCACTGTTTACCGGGGTGATTTACGACGAACCGGGCGAAAATATTTACTACAACTCGGTGGTCGGCCTGGGCGAAGGCCTGGGCTTTTACCACAAGCGCCGCCTGGTGCCTTTTGGCGAGTATGTGCCCCTGGGTGAATATATTCGCGGATTTATCGAGTTCTTCGACCTGCCCACCTCCTTTATCAATATTGGCCCTGCCGATCAGCATGGATTAATCGCCCAGGGCGTGCGCATTACGCCGGCCATCTGCTACGAAATTGTCTACCCGGATCTTGTCGCACAGGCCGCGAAAGAAACTCAGGTATTGCTCAGTGTTAACAACCTCGGCTGGTTCCTCGACTCGATTCAGTCCAAGCAGTTTATGCAGATGGCGCAAATGCGCGCGCTGGAAACTGGCCGCTATTTGATTTACAGCACCAACAATGGCCCCAGCGCGGTTATTGATAACAAGGGCCAAATTCTCAGCCAGAGTGACTCCTTTAAAGAGCAGACCTTTAGCGGCAAAATCCGACCGGTAGCGGATTGGACGCCGTTTATGATTATTGGCAGCTGGCCGCTGGCGCTTTTGGCGGCGCTAATACTTTTGCTGCTCAAAAAGCCCTGGCGTAGATTCCATAAAGCCCAGACCGAGGCTATTTCGAATTAGAGCGCAAGATTTGGGGTGCTAATCTCGCCCCCTGGCGTTAGGCTGTAGCTATGAATAAGACTCAGCCATCAATCGACCAAGCCCGCTGGCAAGCGCTTTACGAACGCCGCCAATGCGACGCCCATCCGTATTTCTACGGGGTGATTACCACCGGAATTTTTTGTCGCCCCGGCTGTAGCTCGCGTTTGCCCAAGCGCGACCATGTGCGTTTTTTTGATTCCATTGCGCAAGCTCAGGCGGCCAGCTTTCGCCCCTGTAAACGCTGCAAACCGCTGAACATAAAAGGGGATGAAATCACCGCGCGCGTGGAATCACTTTGCCAGCATATTCAAACCTGTTTGCACCAAGGCGATAAAGAACCCGGCCTGGCGGAGCTGGCACAAGTTGCCGGCATCAGCGAATACCACCTGCAGCGACAATTTAAACGTGTTGTCGGCATTTCCCCTAAAGCCTACGCCAAAGCCCTGCGCCAGCAAGCATTGCCGAGTACACTCGCGCAAGCCAGCAGCACCACTCAAGCATTGGCCGATGCAGGCTTTAACCATGGCCAACAATTTTATCGCCAGGCCAGGCAACAGCTGGGCATGACACCCAGCCAATTTAAACGCGGCGGAGAAGCCATGATTATTGAATACGCCATTGCCCAGTCCTCCCTTGGTTTGATGCTCGCCGCGCAAACCGGGCAAGGCCTGTGCGCAATTTTGTTGGATGACAATGAGCCGCGGCTGATTGCCGACTTGCAAGCGAGATTTCCCAAAGCGACATTACAGCGCGTTGGCGAAAATTTTTCCGTGATTTTGGAACAGCTACTACTGCATTTGGATAAGCCGCAGCAAACCGTCAATTTACCCCTGGATATTCGCGGTACCGTCTTTCAACAAAAAGTCTGGCAAGCACTGCAGCAAATCCCCCTGGGTGAGACCCGCAGCTACACACAAATTGCTCAAGCGATTGGCGATAAAAAAGCCGTTCGCGCTGTGGCTGGTGCCTGCGCTGCCAATTCACTCGCTGTGCTTATTCCCTGTCACCGAGTGGTGCGCAGTGACGGCGGACTCTCTGGCTATCGCTGGGGCGTGGAGCGCAAGCGCGAGCTGTTAAGCCGTGAAGCCATAGCGCGCGAAGCCGAAGTGAAAGCAGAATAACGAGACTCAAACCTTGGCTGAATTAAGTTTAAAAATTAAATTGCCGCACAATTATCGCCAGCGGGACTTTCTTGCGTTTCATCAGCGGGATACTCAGGAAGTTGCCGAGCGAGTCAGCGATAATCAATTAACTAAAGGGATTATCTGGCAAACCAAACCGGCAATACTTGATATCAAGTTCAGCCAAAGTTACGCCCAAGCTGGCCTCAGTTTTGCCGGCCGCAACAGCAAACAGGCGAGCGAAAATTTCGCACCCTTTATTAAGCACTTGCTCGGCCTTAACCAAGCCAGCCAGCAATTTGAGCAGACCTTTGCACAGCACCCGCAGCTGGGCAAATTGATTCAACTTCAAAGCGGTTTGCGCCTGCCGCAAGCGGCCAGTGCCTTTGAGGCCATCAGCTGGGCCATCATTGGCCAGCAAATAAGCGTGAGCGCCGCCATTAGTATTAGGCGAAAGTTCATTCAGCGAGTATCAGAGCAGCACAACTCAGGGCTATTTGTTTACCCAGGGCCAGAGTCGCTTGCAGGCTTTTCTAGCGAACAATTACGCACCGCTGGCCTATCGCAAAGCAAGGCCGAAACACTGTTGCGATTGGCAGAATTTATGCGCTCTGGTGAGCTGGATAAGTGTTTACTCGCCTGCTGGCAGGGCGATAAAAATCAAGCAAATTTGATTGCAGCGGTTAGCGAACAACTGACGAGTATTCGCGGCATTGGCCCCTGGACCATCAGCTACGCCCTGCTGCGCGGTTTTGGCTGGTTGGATGGCTCACTGCACGGCGATGTAGCGGTGCGCCGCAGCCTGCAGCGCTTGCTTGGCGAAACAAAAAAGCCCAATGAAAAATTCACCCAGCAGTGGCTCGCACAATTTTCCCCTTGGCGCGCCCTTGCAGGTGCCCACCTCTGGGCAATGCAATCCAGCGGTGGCTACTAGATAAATCCCATCAAACTAAAAATTAGAGGCAAAAAAAATCCCGCTATTGCGGGATTTTTTTTGCCTTTGGCGAGATTAGGCTTTACGGCGTCTCAATACAGCCAAGCCAAACATGCCCAAACCTAAAAGCAATAAGCCACTGGGTTCAGGAACATCGCTAGTTATAACTGACAAGGTAGATTTTCCAATATAAAAATCACCATAGTCGCTCCAGACTTTTACACTCAACAAACCACTGCTGTTGAGACTAGCCAGAGAGTTAAGACCTAAACTTCCAGACCAATCGCTGGTGGGACTATAGATAAATGAACCATCCAGGAAGTCGATTGAACCCACTACTATAGTGGCCAACTCACCACCCAAAATCCCGGGCAGATCACGCTCATCATCCCAAAACTCAATAGAGAGCATGCCACTGATTGCACTGCCCAAACTAAAAGGCTCAGCATTGTCAGTCAAATCATGAGTCCAGGTGGCCACTTGCCAAGTATTTAACTTAACATCAACACTCTCGGTATCGGTAATAACACCCGCGCTGCTCATCCCACTCAACACCAAGGCACAACTGGCAATTGCCATTTTTATCCAATTAATTTTCATAACTTTGCTCCGTTTACTACATCGTCCAAATATTAACTAATGGGAGGGTTAAGGGTGAGACAGCAGATCCAGGAATAGATCTACACCCGAAAAGCGAAAGAGCAAAAATTGCGCCACCAGTATTTATTTATAAAAATCAGTTAGTTATTTTGCCGACCAAACAAAGCATGTAATTTTTTTCGACAAAAAATCTTCTATTTAGCATTCATTACTAATAAAAAAAGAGGCTCTACACCTAAGCCAAATAAACCTCTCTCACCAACTCGCCAATGATACGTGCGCCCTCTTCCACCACTTGAGCATCCTGGCAGTAAGTTACGCGAATACATTCGTGGCAGTGACGCCAGTCCTCTTCCAATCCTGGGAAAAAGTGGTGCCCGGAAACAACCAGTACGCCGCGAGCTTTAAGTCGCTGATACAGCTCCTCACTTGAGATTGGTAAATCCTTAAACCAGAGCCAAAGAAAAATCGCCCCTTCAGGTTTATGTATATGGCAGGGCAAGTCCCCTAAATGCTTTTTAAATCGCGCTACGGCATCGAGCATTTTGTGGTGATAAAAAGGCCCAACCAATTCCCTGCTTAAGGGCAATAACTGCTGCTTGCGCAGCAACTGGCGCAACAGCGCCGGACCAAAATTACCCGTGGCCAGGTTAAGAATGGTGTTAGCTCGAGCAAAGGCTTTAATGACTTCAGGGTTGGCAATAACAATTCCGGTGCGCGCGCCGGGCAAACCTAATTTAGACAGACTGAGTACCAGAATTGTGTTGCTGTTCCAATGGGGGTCCGCATCCGCAAATATGATGCGCGGAAAGGGTGTGCCATAGGCTCCATCGACAATAAATGGGATTTGGTGCTCACGTGCCAGCGCATCCAAGCGCGCCATTTCTTCATCGCTAATGACATTACCGGTTGGATTGGTGGGCCGGGATACGCAGAGCGCTCCTGTTTCCTGGCTTATTTTGAGCTGGCTGAAATCCACATGGTATTTAAAAAAGCCATCCTCGAGCATCTCTATGCTGGGTTTGCTGGCGAGAAATGTATCCGGCGCTATACCCTGGTCGCTATAACCCAGGTACTCGGGGGTAAGTGGCAACTGAATTCGCTTGCGAGTGCCATCGGGATATTCGCCGGCAAATAGGTTAAACAGCACAAAGAAGGCCGACTGGCTGCCATTGGCCAGGGCGATATTATCGCGCGTCAGTGGCCAACCGTATTCGCTGCTGAGCATGGCCGCAAGTTCATCCAGTAACGCCTGATCGCCCTGTGGCGGCTGATAAACCCCAAGCAATTGCTGCAACTCTTCGGGGTTGTGCATGACATCCTGCAGCGCCTGCTCGAAGGCCTGCTCCATAGCCGGAATTCGCGCGGGGTTGCCACCACCCATAAAAATCATGTCCGGAT
>CBIMZH010000258.1:0-4765 GCA_966248255.1 uncultured Cellvibrio sp. | reverse complement strand
GGGCTGGAATGAACAGGTCAACAGTCAAAGGGCGAGAGTCGCTTACGAAGCTGGTGGCGTAAACGCAGTTGGCGCCATCTTGGGTGCCTTGGAATTTCTGACCAGCCACTTCATAAGTAGCGCAAGGATTCACTGCAGCAGATGAAGTGCTACCACCGTTAGTGGTGGTGGAGTTGTCTACAGAGTTGTCTACTGTGCTTGGACTCAGGTTGATGTCGCCGCCACCGCAAGCTGCCAGGCTAGCAGCGAGAACGTTCATGAGGAACAGATTCTTCATTTTCATGAGTTATTACTCTCTTGGTATCTAGTAGGTGTGTGAAAACTGTTAATGAGGCGCAGCAGCGCTTACGG
This sequence comes from uncultured Cellvibrio sp., assembly GCA_966248255.1. GTDB lineage: Bacteria > Pseudomonadota > Gammaproteobacteria > Pseudomonadales > Cellvibrionaceae > Cellvibrio. The sequence continues at coordinate 4,414 of CBIMZH010000258.1, read as the reverse complement.
GGTGCTATCTTTGATGACAAATGTGAAATTTGGACGACAAATAGATGAAGCTTTTGTGGCGTTAAAATTTCACTAATATTGCAGTGGTATGATTTTTGATCGCCGTTTTCATCTGGATATCAATAAATTGAGCTTTTTTGATATAAGCAATTGGGTAGGAAGGTGACGAATATCAGTTGTTGATCCAGGTCGCATTGGGTAAAGTGCCGCCGTCTAAAGGTCATTATTTATGGGGCATTAGGGATAAGCTGACTCGCCCTTCAAGGATTTTCATGCAAACAACATCTACTTATTGGAAACACATCGCGCGGACATCTGTACTGAGCTTGCTGGTAGCTTGGGCGGTTCCCAGTCACGCCGATGACGATGCCGACCCATGGCAGGGATTCAATCGTCGTATGTTCAGTTTTAATGAACATATAGATAAGTATTTCGCCAAACCCATCGCCAAGGGTTACCACGCGGTTATGCCAGATCCTCTGGAGCGCGGGGTAAACAATATCTTCACCAATATCCTCAATGTACCCAGTGCGCTGAATGGTGTGCTCCAGTGGAATTGGCACGCGGCTGGTTATGACAGCGGGCGTTTTCTGGTAAATACCACCCTGGGTCTGGGCGGCCTGCTGGATGTTGCCCAATACATGAATTTACCAGCGAAAGATTTTGAAGATTTTGGCCAGACTCTGGCGGTTTGGGGCTTGGATTCAGGGCCTTACCTGGTATTGCCGTTTTACGGCCCAAGTACTCTGCGTGACGGGTTTGCCAAACCAGTGGATTGGTACACAGATCCAACCACCTATATTGAGGATGTGCCCACCTACAACACGGTATGGGGCTTGAAGTTTGTGAACACTCGCGCCCAGCTGCTGCCTCTGGAGCAAAACCTGGTCGGCGATAAGTACACATTGATTCGCGATATTTATTTGCAACGCCGCGACTATCTCATTCACAACGGTGATATAGAAGACGACTTTGGCGCAGATGATTTTGGTGAGGATAGTTTTTAGGCCGCCAATTCCAGCGCTATATCGGCTGGCCTTAGGGTGAGTTTGCTAGTTTTGAGGGGGAGGGGAGCCAAGCCCCTGCCTAAACAGAGGCTTTGAGGAACGCGAAACTGACCTTAAGCCAGCATCTGGGTAATTTCTAACCCCAGACTATAACCATTCATTTCGCCAGCTGCGGTGCGCACTACCCGGGCTTTCGCTTTCAGGGTTGGCGCATGGCCGTGGCCAGAGCTAACTTCCACTTCCACTTCAGTGCCAATTTCCAACAGCTGGTCTGTTTCAACCTGCATACCACCGCCGCTCAGGTCTCTGCATCTGCCTTCAATGGAGTTGTTTTCCAGTGACAGAGTGGCATTGAGGGGGGCGCTGATTTTCATGCGGATGAAGTCGCGCTTTTCGCTGTAAGCCTTCTCGTTAATACCCATGCTTATTCCTCTTATGTCTGCCGATGGGAGATGAATAGGGCTAGTACCTGCTGCCTTGGGGGCTGTGCGGGTTCAGCTGAGTGTAGCACAGGGTATTTACACTAATGCCAAATTTTCCAGCAAATACAGTGGCTTAGAGGTTATTGAATAGTTATAAGCGAGGCGGCCAGCTGTAATCTGAGGCATAAAAAAACCGCGCCTGGGCGCGGTTTTTTGTGAGCAGCTAGAACTAGCGCTCCAGGTGCTGCAGTTTGCCGGGAACACCGTCCCACTCAGCGTGGTCGGCGGGGGCATCTTTCATCTCGGTGATGTTAGGCCATACCTGCGCCAATTCGGCGTTAAGCTCCAGGAATACCGCCTGGTCTTCGGGCAGCTCGTCTTCGGAGAAGATGGCGCTAACCGGGCACTCGGGTTCGCAGAGGGCGCAATCAATACATTCATCCGGATGAATTACCAGAAAATTGGGGCCTTCATAGAAACAGTCAACAGGGCACACTTCCACGCAGTCAGTGTGTTTACATTTGATGCAATTTTCCCCAACTACAAAAGTCATAGGAGACTCCAATCTTTACCAGTTCAACAGACGCTTGTTTTCAAGAGGGCGCATTCTAAACACCCTTTACCCATTTGGGTAGGTTTTCCCGGCCTGGGTTTGGCCTTTATTACAATTTTTTCCCTATAAGCTTAGAAGCTGAGAATAGTTCTTTTTTAGCGGCAGGATAAAAGCCTGGTCTCAGCAATTATTTACCTTTTGCGTAAATTTCCTTAAGGCGATAAAGCTGCTCCAGGGCCTCCCTTGGGGTTAGATTATCCGGATTTATCTTTTTCAGCGCATCAACTACCGGGCTGGGCAGAGTATCAAACAACCCTGACTGTTGCGGTGAAAGTGCTGACTCAGCCACTGCTAGCTCCAGTGGTTCTACTTCTTCTGAATGGGCCTCAGTTGGCGTGAAGCTGGTTTTAATGGCATGTGGATGCTCGCCGTTCTCCAGCAAGTGCAATTGCTGTTGCGCCTCTTTTAAAACACCGGCGGGAATGCCAGCCAATTTGGCCACCTGCAAACCGTAGCTCTTGCTCGCCGGGCCCTCCTGCACCTTGTGCAAAAACACAATGTTGTCGTTGTGTTCAGTTGCATTCAAATGCACGTTGGCTATGCCGGTAACGGTTTCGGGCAGGCTGGTAATTTCAAAATAGTGAGTGGCAAACAGGGTAAAGGCTTTTACTTTTTCGGCCAGATGTTTGGCGCAGGCCCAGGCCAGCGACAGGCCGTCAAAGGTGCTGGTGCCGCGGCCAATCTCATCCATAAGTACCAGGCTGCGGCTGGTGGCATTGTGCAAAATATTGGCGGTCTCGGTCATCTCCACCATAAAAGTGGAACGGCCTCCAGCCAGGTCATCGGAGGAGCCGATACGGGTAAAGATCCGGTCGACTATGCCGATTTTGGCCTGCTGCGCCGGGACAAAACTGCCCACATGGGCGAGCAGGGTAATTAGCGCTGCCTGACGCATATAGGTCGACTTACCGCCCATGTTAGGGCCGGTAATAATCAACATGTGGCGCTCAGGGCTAAAGTCCAGGTCATTGGGTACAAAGGGTGCGCTGGTCACCTGCTCGACCACTGGGTGACGGCCGCCGCTGATATGAATGCCTGGCTCCAATACCAGCTGTGGGCGACTCAGCGCTAATGCATCGGCGCGCTCGGCCAGGGTAGTCAGCACATCCAGTTCGGCGACCGCATTGGCGGAATCCTGCAGTGGTAGCAGCTGCTGGTTGAGTACGTCGATCAACTCTTCATAAAGTGCTTTTTCGCGGGCCAGAGCGCGGCTCTGGGCGGAGAGCGCCTTGTCTTCAAACTCTTTCAGCTCCGGGGTGATATAGCGCTCGGCATTTTTAAGGGTTTGGCGGCGAATGTAATCGGCAGGTGCTTTTTCCGATTGGGCGCTGGTGAGTTCAATAAAGTAGCCATGCACGCGGTTGTAGCCGACTTTTAGGGTGGGGATGCCAGTGCGCTCGCGCTCGCGAGTCTCCAGATCCACCAGATATTGACCGGCGTTGGTGCTGATATTGCGCAGGTCATCCAGCTCGGCGTCATAGCCCTCGGCAATCACGCCGCCATCGCGAATCACCACCGGCGGGTTGTCGATTATGGCGCGGGAGAGCAGGTCTACCAGTTCAGGGAAGGTGGAAATTTGCAGCGCCAGCTGGCCTAACAGTGGTGATTGAATACGCGCCAGCTCGGATTGCAACTCCGGGTAGGTGGCGATCGACATGAGCAGGCGCGACAGGTCGCGGGGGCGCGCGGAGCGCAGCGCCAGGCGGCCGAGAATCCGCTCCAGATCGCCGACGCGTTTTAACACGCCGTGGACTACTTCAAAGGCGTAGTTTTGCTGAAGCTCGCCAATGGCACCCTGGCGCCCCTGCAATTGCGCCAGGTCTCTTAGCGGGCGATTTAACCAGCGGCGCAGCAGGCGACTGCCCATACTGGTGGCAGCGCGGTTGAGTACCCAGAAGAGGGTGTGTTCATCGCCGCCGTTAAGGTTGGTGTCTATCTCCAGGTTGCGCCGGGTAGCGGCGTCCAGTACTACCGCCTCGTCGCGGTTTTCGTGGGCCAGGCTGCGCACATGGGGCAGGGCGGTGCGCTGGGTTTCGCGGGCATAGCTGAGCAGGCAGCCAGCGGCGCAAATAGCGGCCTTAAGGTGATCGCAGCCAAAACCGGCCAGATCCTTAGTGGCAAACTGCTGCACTAATAAGCGCTCGGCGGTTTCCAGGTCGTACTCCCAGGGGCCGCGACGGCGCAGGCCTTTGCGGTTTTCCACCAGTTGCGAGTGGCTAATCAGGTCGCTAATCAGCAGCTCGGCGGGCGATAGCCTTTGCAGTTCGCCCAATACAGCTTCCAGGCCTTCAACTTCCAACACCAGAAAGCGGCCACTGGCCATATCCAGCGAAGCTATGCCCCAGGTTTCACCCGCCTGGTGAATGGCCACC
>CBIMZH010000257.1:0-4769 GCA_966248255.1 uncultured Cellvibrio sp. | reverse complement strand
GGCGCGCAAGTGGGACATCGAACGCTCAGGTTGAGGGTAGGGGCGTTTGTCCTCCTGGGAGAACATCACATAATCGACCCGCCCCTGGCTGTGCCACATGCGAAATTCGGCGCGCATGCGGTAGTGATCCAGTTCGGACTCAAAAACCTCTGGCTCAGGGGGGCTAAAAGGGGCGAATTCGCTGCGCAACCACTGGAGTTTGTCCTGCAGTTGCTGTTGGTAGGCGGCGGGGGAAAAGTCGGTTTGGGACATTACTCAGCTCATCAATCGCGGGGCAGCACCTGTGGCTGCCCCAAAAGCTGCGCATTATAACTTGCTGGCGGTGCAATTGCCCCATTCGCAGGTGAGTACTTCCTTAAGTTGGTCGCCACAGAAATTGGCATAGGCTTCCTTGGGCCAGTCATTGGCAACTACCAGGGTATAGCTATCGCTGCATCTGGATTGCAGCTCGTCCAGTACGCGGTAGTAACTTTTTCCTGGCGCCAAGTCCAAGGGAACGCCACCGGTAAGGGATGGGACTCTGGCGATGCTGCTGGATTCGCGGGTGTTCTCACCCGAAGCCAGGAGCGCCTGGGCGTAAATTGCGATTTGCGGATCTAGGGTCAGCTTGATATTTGCCGGTGTTATTTGCGCCAAGCGAAATTCACAGGTTTTTTGCTGATTGGCGGTAGATCGTTTTTGCAGACTTAGTTCATTTACCGCGCGCTGATAAGCAATTTGCGCCATGCGTATGGCTTTGGGTGAAATCAGGTGGTTTTGATAGTTGATGGCATCTGCCGCGTGGTCCTGGGTGTAGCGCTGATCTGCAGCAGCGACTAAAGGCCAGTTGGCTGTCAGCCAATCCTGTTGTACGGAGATCGCCTGAATTTCGGCCTCGCCACCCAACTTGGCGCAATTACTGAATAACCCGTTGAAATAAACCGCCTGGTTGAGAACATCCTCGGCAATTTGCGGCAGTTTACTGGTATCAAGTGGTGGCGGTGGTGTGGCGCAACCAGAGATAAGCCCCAGGTGTATCAAGCTGATTAAGACAAGTTTGCGGGACACGTTTTTCATAAGCCAGGTTTCTCGCTGAGATTTGCCAGGGGGAGGCGAATACTGAATGTACTGCCCAGGCCAGCGGCTGATTTGACATCAATGCTGCCCTGGTGTCTTTCGGTCACTATAAAGTAGGCAATAGAGAGCCCTAATCCTGTGCCTGAGCCCACGGATTTAGTGGTAAAAAAAGGCTCGAATATATGACGCCGAATATTATCCGTCATACCTGGGCCATTATCTTGTATCTCTATCACAAGGCTGGGCGGTTGAAGGTAGGTTTTTATCAAAATCTGTGGGCTGGTTTGGTCGGCTTTTTTAGCCAGGGCCTGGGTTGCATTGCGTAGGAGATTAAGCAGCACTTGCTGCAGCTCTGAGGCTGAGCCGCGAATTGGCGGCAGCTCGGGCGTTAGTTCAAGATTGATATTGGGCAGCTTGCCCTCGTTGGCGGCATCGTAAAGGTTGCTGTTTAGCTCCAGGGTTTGCGCGATAAGTTTGTTGATATCCACCCAGGCGTTACCGCGCGCACCGCTGCGGGTAAAGGCCAACATATTGGTCACTATACTGGCAGATCGTTCACCTGCATCGCGAATAGAATCCAGCAATTGGTATATTTCCCGCTGCTGTAAATACCGCTCCAGCTTGTGCAGGTCCAGCTGCAGTGTTGTAGCCAATTGTTGATTGGCTGGGAAATTTGCATCCAGACGGCGATTGACGTTTTGCAGGTTTTGCAAAATTGCGCCAATGGGATTGTTTATCTCATGGGCAATGCCCGCCGCAACCTCGCCCAGAGAATACATTTTTTCATTTTGGATCATCATGTTTTCAATGGTCAGGCGCAAGGTGACATCATCGATACGTATAACCGCCCCAGGTTTGGCAATAGAGATCAGCGGATAGATGGTAATGTCAAAATACTGATTGGCACCTTCGCTATTGGTCTCCATGTGCTCTAGCGATCGCGGCTCGCCATCGCGAATTATCTGCTGGATTTTGGGGGTACTGATGGGGAAGCGCGGCAATACCTGAGTAATATTTTGGTTGAGCGCATCGGTGGAAAAAATTTCAAAATTGTTCTCTGCTGCGGCATTCCAGTGAGTGATTTGCCCGCGCGCATCCACCCCGATAATTATCGAAGGCATAGAGTTGATAATACTTTGTAAGTACTCCTTGGTTTCGCGCAGCAAAAAACCCGTGGCTTCATGGCGAGCTACTTCATCCACCAGAAGGTTGTTTATTTTATGCAGGCTTTGGGTTCGCTCATTGATGCGCTCCTCCAGCTGGATTTGCTCCTGACGCAAAGACAAGCGTGCCCGCTTGTTATTCAGGCGGCTGCGCTGCAAACCAATAATTAACAGGCTTTGCAGGACTAACAAAAAGATTATCGCAATACCTATCCAGGAGTGATTTATCTCCGGGGGAGGTATTTGCTCCTGCGCTAATTGCGCCTGGCAGGGGGCAATTGTCAGCAACCAGATAGGTGAACAAAGCATAGCCAGCGCTGATTGAGTGCGGACTTGGGGGCTTGGGCGCAATGGGGGCGTTTGCAGGGTTTCCATAGTGGTTATTTATTTCGCCAGTTTCCTCGCCGCTTAATTTACTTGGTTTAGCCATTAACACCTATTATTTCGTCAATAATGATGGCTTTTTGTTCTTTATAGGGTGATAAGTGATCACTCTATAATTAATTCAAAATTTTTTAATTAAAGTGTTTGACACAAAAATGAAAATCAGTAGAATGCGCATCTCTCGACGGGGGCGGTTAGCTCAGTTGGTAGAGCAATGCCCTTACAAGGCATGGGTCACAAGTTCGAGTCTTGTACCGCCCACCATCGTTTAGTGACACAACGATGTTTAGAGATCAGCATGCGGACCGGTAGTTCAGTCGGTTAGAATGCCGGCCTGTCACGCCGGAGGTCGCGGGTTCGAGTCCCGTCCGGTCCGCCACTTTTAAAAAAGCCCGCCTTGTGCGGGCTTTTTTCATTCTGCTTTCCGCTCAGTCGCTCACCTAATTTTTACGCCCCCTTGCATTTAATTTTGATCTTAATCTCGCCAGTCCAGGCTGTTTTGGTTATAAATAAATTTCTTTTTGATCTACATATTTTTGTCATTTTCCCTTGGTAGTCTTGGTTTTGTCGGTTAGATTTTGAACCCTGAAGGCATTTACAAGTCAATCTCTTGCAGGGGCAGCTAACCATCAGGTAGCTAGGGAAGTGCCTTTATTTGGTAATGAATGGATTTTTTAAATAAGGAAAACGCTATGCAAGACTATGTTGAAGAACTGTTAGATGTTATGTACGACGAAGTGGACGACGAAATAACCGACGACTACTCCGATATCTAAACCTCGGGTTTGTAGCTCCTGTAGCTACACTGCCCGCTGGTTTACGCGCTCACCTCTTGGGGACGCACCCGTCAAATTTTGCGCATAAGCCGCAATTTCTATCGATTAGCCCGCATTTCCATGTAAAACTCCAGGTCACTGGGGAGTGGTTCACACTCTCATTTCTGGCTGTCTCCTATACTGCTGAGACCTAAATCGGAGTTATCAGATCAGGCAGGGTGTTTATGTCTTTATCTTCCGCATCTTCCCTGGAAGCCGTTTTCCTGGTTCAGGATGAGCAAATCCTCCGCGAGCTGCTTTACCCCGAATTTGAGGCTCTCCTCGATGGCTTTATTCCCTTGCCCGAATACGCGGGCACTTCAGCCAAAGCAGTTTATCTGCAAATAAACAGTCGCCTTTGTGTAACCGGGGCGGTCTTTTTTCTACTGAGCTTTGATGCCAAGGGCATAGTCGATCATCGCTGGAACGTCCCTTTGCAACAATTGCTGGCATCCGCCGGCCCTGGCCCAGACATGGGGGCAGGGTCAATTCGCTTGGTTTGTTACAGTCAATGCCCAGTGGCCTGGCCTCAAAAGTCCCGTTGGGATCCGCAAATGTCGCCCAGTAGCAATAGCTTTATCAACCTCAAAAAGGCGGTAAAGGCCAATAGTCTGGGCTTTCAAGTTAAAGATTCCTCTGCGTCGGTTGAGGCTCAGGCCAATGATTCGTCATTAATCCCTACGCTCCAGCCCTTAAGTGTTGAGGATATGGAGCAGCAGCATCTGGCTATGCGCCGCAGGCTGCATCAGGCCTATTCGCAGGAGTTGCGCGATAAGTTGGCGGGAATGATCAAGCAGCAGCGATTGCGCACGTCAACCCTGGCCAATGAGCACCAGCAGCGCATTCAGCTGCTGCAGCAGGAGCATCAAAAGCGCCTGGGTTCTTATCAGCGCCGGCTGGAGGAGCTGGACGCCAATAATCGTGAGTTAGAGGAGCGTAATCGCAACCTTAAAGAGAGCTTGGATGTGCAGGCAAACAAGGTTGAAGGCATGCGCGAGTATTTTTCGCACAAACTGAAATCAGCTCAGGAAGACGAATCAAATCAACTGCAGGTGCTGCAGGAGAACTTTGCGCTGGAGCTGGAGACCAAAATTCAGGCTGCCACCACAGAATTGCACGAGCGACTGGAGATGCGCGAAGTCGAGCTCTTTTATCGCCACCAAAACGAAAGTGCTTTAAAGGACGAGATTGTCACCCTCAAGCAGGAGAACCAGCAGTTGGTGAAAAGTGCTGGAGACCAGTTGTTAGGGCGACTGAATAAGGCTGGCTTGAGTTTTGTCTGTTTTCAACCGGGTGTGGGGCAACTTAGTGTGCCTTTGGATGATATTGCACGCTACCTGGATAACCCCTT
>CBIMZH010000256.1:0-4787 GCA_966248255.1 uncultured Cellvibrio sp. | reverse complement strand
AACAACCCCAACACCAACTGGCGTGAATCTTCACTGCAATCTGATCAGGCCATTGTGCAGTGTCTGCACGATACTCTGGGCCAGGCCGTGGGTTATGGCGAGCAGGCTCAGGGGGGTTACGATCCAAACGGCAACAGCCATTTGATTGTGATTACCAAATCCGGCAGCGTTTCGCCTGAGCAGCAAGTGTTAAATGCCATCAGCAGTGAAGATCACAACTGGATTGTGTTTGATAAAGATGACTACGCGAGCGGTGGCGACATTGCTATGTATCGTCTCTACTGCTCCAATTCAGCGGTGCTTACCGATTTGGACAATGCCACTGTGGCCGAATGTATGGATCACAACCTCTGGTGTCAAAACCACGGTGTGAGCGCTGCCAGCTGTGCCGAAGAGTTTTATAACGGCCATTTGGACGATGCCAGCCTGCCCATTCGCAATGAAATGATTATGTCCAACACCACCCTAGACGGTCGCGGTGGCAAGTCGCGCTTCCTGTTTAACGGCTTTAAGATTGGCGCCGATGATTCAGGTACTGCTACCTACACTGCACAAAATGTGATTCTGACTCACCTGTTTTTTGAAGGTGCCGGCCACGCGGAAGATCATCATCTCGACCCGGATATGATTCGCACTACCGGTGAATCTCACGATGTGTGGATTCATAAAAACACCTTTAAAAATACTGGCGATTCGGCGTTTGATGTGAAAGTAGGTGCCTACAACATCACTATTTCCTTCAACCGTTTGATTGATGTGCTGCGCGCAACGCTGCACGGCTCCAGCGACAGCCGCACTATCAACTCGCAGATTCGCACCACCCTGCACAACAACCTGTTCCTCACCACCGATGACTTCTTCAATGGCCCCTTCGCCGGTGACAACACCGCGCGCCGTGTGCCGCTGCTGCGTCGAGGCAGCGCTCACCTGTTTAACAATGTGTTCTACGACTATCGCAAAAACTTCGGTTCAGTGCGCGTCGGCGGCACCCTGTTTATGGAGAGCAATGTGTTCCTCGGCGGCACTGTAATTCAAACCGAAAAAGGCACGCTGTCAGCAAGTTTTGACGAATGGCTAACCTACCTGACCAAAGATGATTTCGATGGTGGTTACTTCTCCAGCGTTGATGGCCTGGTGACTTTCTCCGATGACAATTGCCGCATCGATAACAGCTACCAGGGCATGTTGCCCTCGGTAATTGGTGGTACAGCGCGGGATCTGAAAACCGAGTACTCGCAAACCTCGCGCACCGCCATTGCCAACCATGTGTTTAGTGCCGGTCAGGACCTGGTGGACTACACCAACGCCACCGCCGGTGCCTATGGTCAGGAGCCTTACAACTCGCCCCTGGCACTGAGCCGCGCGGCAACGATTACTGCTGGCCAGGTACCCTGTTTGCAATAAGTTGTAATTTTTTGAGTAATACAAAAGCCTTAGCGCTCGCGCTAAGGCTTTTTCTATGTGGGAAAAAAACTTTGAGGGAGACGCTACAAGCTGCTCGGCCAGGACCGCGCTGCAATCGGTAATTAAAACAATATCAACCGACATTTTTTGGTGATTTATGACAATGTATAACAGCGTAAAAACGCTAGGAATTATTTTTACCCTGACTGCACTCAGCGCTTGTGGAGGCGGTGCCGGTGGAACAGGCGGCACGCAAAGCAGTGTCAGCAGCAGTACAACCAGTGAAGCTATCAGCAGTTCAGTGGCGAGTAGCCTTGAACAGAGTAGTTCTGTGGTCAGCAGCCTTGAGCAAAGCAGCGCTTCGTTAACCAGCTCTGCGGCGAACAGTGTTGAGAGTTCTGCAGCTGAGTCTAGCCTTAGCAGTGAACAATCTTCCTCTGGCATAGTGACCAGTGAAACCTCTTCAACGGAACAATCCTCCAGTTCAATTGCTCCCAGTTCAGCGGCTTCGAGTGAGTCCTCTTCCAGCCTAGAGGCTTCATCTACTTCTTCCAGCAGTGAATCATCATCTGTTGCAGCTGGCCAGACACTCGTCTATGAAGCTGAGCTGGCGTTTATTAATCTCGGCAGTGTTGAAACCAATCATGCCAATTACAGCGGCACAGGTTTTGTCGACCTGGATAATGTCAGCAGCAGCTATCTGGAGTGGACAGTCAATCAAGTGGCTGCCGGTAACCAGACCTTAACAATTCGTTTTGCCAATGGCTCTGCCAGCAATCGCTCTGCGTCCATCAGTGTTAACGGTCAGGTGGTTTATGCCGCTCAGGCGTTTATGGGCACTGGCACCTGGGATACCTGGAGCAGCACCCAATTGGAAATCAGCCTCATCGCCGGTGCCAACACTATTTGCATTGCTTCGGCGAACAACAATGGCGGCCCCAACCTGGATTACATTCAATTGCCCGGCGGCATTTTGGTTGAAGCCTCTTCTAGCAGCTCCAGTCAGGTTTCCAGCGCTTTGGTCTCCAGTAGCAGTCTATCCAGTGTTGCAAGCAGCGCTTCTTCGAGAGCGATTTCTTCATCAATTCAATCGTCAACCAGTTCAGCAGTTAACTCATCTGCTGCCATCTCCGCGACTAGCGAACTTTCTGCCGCTTGTATTGATCTGGTCAACAACCCTGCAACCAACTGGCGTGAATCCAGTTTGCAAAGCGATCAGGAGATTGTGCAGTGCCTGCACGATAGTTTGGGTAAGGCTGTGGGTTATGGTGAACAAGCCAACGGCGGTTACGACCCCAATGGCAATAGCCATTTGATTGTGATCAGCAAAAGCGGCAGCGTCAGTGTCGAGCAGCAGGTGCTTAATGCTATTAGCAGCGAAGCCTACAACTGGATTGTGTTTGATAAAGATGATTTCGCTGAGGGCGGCGACATTGCCATGTATCGCCTCTACTGCAGCAGTTCGCTGGTGTTGACCGACCTGGGTAATGCCACTCAGGCCGAGTGCCTGGATCACCACCTCTGGTGTCAAAACCACGGTGTAGGCGAAGCCAGCTGTGCGGCCAGCTTTTTTAACGATCACCTGGACGATGCCAACCTGCCGATTCGCAATGAAACCATTATGTCCAACACCACTTTGGATGGCCGCGGTGCCAAGCCAAGATTTTTATTTAACGGCTTTAAAATAGGTGCGGACGATTCAGGTGTGGCTACTTACACCGCGCAAAATGTGGTGGTTACTCACCTGCTGTTTGAAGGCGCCGGTCACGCCGAAGATCACCACTTGGACCCGGATATGATTCGCTCCACGGGTGCGTCGCACGATATCTGGATACACAAAAACACCTTTAAAAATACTGGCGACTCAGCGTTTGACGTAAAAGTGGGTGCCTACAACATCACTATGTCGTTTAACCGTTTGATTGATGTGCTGCGCGCGTCCTTGCACGGCTCCAGCGACAGCCGCACCATCAATGCGCAAATTCGCACCAGCATGCACAACAACTTTTTTATTACTACCGACGAGTTTTTTGATGGCCCACACCAGGCCAACAACACCGCCCGTCGTGTGCCCCTGTTGCGCCGTGGCAGTGCCCATATGTTTAACAATGTGTTCTACGACTATCGCAAAAACTTTGCCTCGGTTCGCGTGGGCGGCACCCTGTTTATGGAGAGCAATGTGTTCCTCGGCGGCACAGTAATCCAAACCGAAAAAAGCAGCTTGGCCGCCAGCTTTAGCGAGTGGCTTACCTATTTAACCAAGGATGATTTTACCGGTGGCTACTTCTCCAGTACTGATGGCCTGGTGACCTTTGCCGATGACAACTGCCGTATTGTTAACACTTATCAGGGTTATTTACCGGCGATGCTGGGCGAAGCCGCGCGCGACCTGAAAGATGAATACGGCCAGGCCTCGCGCGATGCGATTAGCAACCTGGGCTTTAGTGCCGGTCAGGATTTGGTGGACTACACCAATGCCACTGCCGGTCGCGATGGCCTTGAGCCTTACAACTCGCCCCTGGCGCAAAGCCGCAGTGCGATTATCACTGCCGGTCAGGCGCCCTGTTTGAGCCTGTAATTTGGCTCATATTTTTACTCAAACTTAAAAAAGCCTCCCCAATTTGCCCCTGCCAGTCAGGGGCTTTTTTATTCCGCTTTTTCTTACCCTCAGCAAAATTTCCGGACATAAATTCTAGTGACCCAGTTATCAATTTCTGGCGTAATAATTTGCTTGGTCTAAGCTATACCAACCCTTGTCTTGAATTTCCCTAAAGCGTGACTTTATCGGCTTGGCACTGAGATCTAACTCAGCGCGCTGGTCGTCTGTGCAAGTTTGTGTGTTTAATTTATTAACTTAGGAAAGTACTTATGGCCAACTCCAGGATTGCGCACTTGCGCGGACTATGGGCAGCAGGGTTACTGCTGCTGGCGGGTGTCAGTAATGCAGGCACCCTCACCAATGTGTCAGTCACCCCGGCGGATTACACGCCAGGCGCAACTACCAGTTACACCTTCAATTACACCCTGGCAACCGGCATTTCCACCTTTGATGACGCTGCAATTCTCTATGTCCGCTTTCCCACTGGCTTTGGTGTAAGTATTAGTGGTTGTAGCAATTTTACGGTAACGGTAAACAGTACTCCTGCCAGTTGCGCCGCTAACAACAGCGTCAACGGCAATGGTGGCACTGTGTCCATGACCCTGGCCAGCGATGTCAATCCAGGTGATGCGGTAAGTATTCAGGTGAGCGGTATCACCAACCCCGCCAATGCCGGTAGCTACGATTTTGACCCTTTCGGCGATCCGGTGGCTGTGCCTGATACAGGCATAAGAACTGTGTACAACATGATGCATGTGGAAATAGATGAGGCGCCGCTGCAAAC
>CBIMZH010000255.1:0-4797 GCA_966248255.1 uncultured Cellvibrio sp. | reverse complement strand
ACATCGCCATCGCCATCCAGGTCGATTACCAGCTTGAGTGAAATCAGCAGTGGGTCATGGTCGGAAGAGCGGTAGGCATCGGCTGAATAAAAACTGGCGATCTGTGCGGCAGATTTGTACTCGCTGTTGTAATCCAGGCTGATGGGTTCATCGGCGTTGATATGCCAGTCGGCGGCAAACAGCGTCTGCTGGCGCAGTGAGCTGCTGGCCAGGCCGTGATCCAGATAGCCAGCCTGGCCGTCAAACACATAGGAGTAGGCATCAGTGCCGTTAAACAGGCGAATCAGGTCGGTGTAACCGGCGCTGCGCAGGCTGTTGATGGGGTCCTCCTCGGCGTAGGCGTTGAGGTCGCCAATAATCAAGGTGTCGCTGTCGCCTGCGGCTGTGGGATTGGTCGATAGCCAGTGGGCCAGCGCCTGAGCTGCCTGAGTGCGGGTGATATTGCAGTTGCCCTGGCCATCGCCAGTATCCAGATCGCCCAGGTCGTTACAGTCGGAGCCTTTGGATTTGAAGTGGTTGATGGCCAGGGTAATGACACCGCGGCCATTCAGCGCGCGGAAAGTTTGCGCCAGGGTCGGGCGGTTTTTGGTGTCGACAAACAGCGGCTCCACACTGGCATCGAGAATCGCTGCCTGGCCTAAAGGCTCGGCTCTGTCGCTGCGGTAAATAATGCCCACAGTTATTTCGTCTGTGCCAATTTTGCTTAGCCCGGGGTTGATGTAATGCCAGGCACTGGTGTTCATAGCGGCGTTAAGGCCTGCGCTAAGCTCGGCTATAGCGCTGTAGCTGTCGTAGCCATCGTTTTCCAGCTCCAGCAGGCCAATCACATCGGCATTCAGGCCTATTAAGGCGCTGAGGGTTTTGGCTTTTTGACGGGCAAACTCAGCGGCATTGGTTGCGCCGCGCGCTGTGGGGAAACCGCCGCCCAGGCCATCGCCATTAAAAAAATTGAGCACATTAAAGCTGGCCACTTTCAAGTTGGCGCTGGCGTCACTCTCGGGTGCCTTTGGGCGCGGGTTGCTGTGCACAAACTCGGGGCTGCCTATGGGCAGCAGGCGGTATTCACCAAAGTCGTAGCTCATCACCGCCTGGAGGTTGGTGACTGTATCGCCGGATCTCAGTGTGTTTGTTGCTGAAAGGCCGGGGGCAGGGTAGATCACCTGGTCCGGGTTCTGCAAATTGCTGCCGTCGTCCAGCTGGATTTGGTTGAGCAGGTTCTGCGCCGCTAATGCCTGGGCAGCGGCGCCAGGCGCTACCTGATTGGTGGGCTGCATCAGTCGGCCATTGGCCAGCAGCACCTGGCCGTAGCGACCCAGGCCATAGGTTTCGTTAACGGTCAGCGTTTGCGCAATATTCAAGCGCATGGCTTCAACTGCTTCAAAGGCGTCCAGGCTGGTTACTGGCAGGCTCAGGCTGGCGGGGCTGGGCAGAGGTTGATTGCTGGCGCAGATGCTCACCTGGGCATTGCTCAGCTGGGTGAGGCCATAGGTTTCCGCCACAGTGCCGCTCGCGCGAACGCGATCGCCGATGGCTACTGCTGTGCTACTGGGGATATACAAGCCTTCTGAAGTGGCTGGGTTGCCGTCACTCTGGGCATCCTCCTGCTGCACAAAAAAGCCGCCGATTTGGCCGCTGGCCTGATAGCTGGCTACCACTATGGCTTCAATGGTCTGGCTGCTGCCGACTAAAGGGCTGGCCGCGCCGCTGCCCTGGATGCTGGCAATTGGTGTCGCGCTGTCACCACAGGCGCTGTTACCTGATTCGCCGCCATTTGAACCGCCGCCGCTATTGCTGCTGCCCTGGTAACTGCCCAAGCCATCAAAGGTATTTTGCGCATAGCCATCCCACTCCAGCGCTGGGTCAAAGGCGTCGCTGCCATTGCTGTCGCCGCTGCTGATGCTGAGTTTGCGTCTCAGGGTGTTGTCGGCGGTGCTGGTCAGGCCTGTGCCCCACTCGGTTCCCGGGTCGACACCTATCTGGCCGATTACATCGACCTTGTTGCCGCTGTGCACCAGGGCAATGGCATCGTCACCGTTAAACCAGCCGGCGCCGTTGGTCTGGTTGGCGATAGCCAGAATACTGGCATCGGCGCTGCTGTGGGCCAGTACAAATACACCCTGGGCGGGAAGGCTGCCGCTCAGGTTAATGGTTAATACGGCGCTGCTGCTGCCGTTAAAAAACATCTGCACCTGATAGCTGCTCAGGTCCACAGCGCTGTTATCCGGGTTGTAGATTTCCAAGGCTTTGTTGTTGCTGCTGCCTTCGACATATTCGGAAAAATACAGCTCGGCTGAGGCGGGCAGGGCGAGTGCCGCTGCCGTTAGAGCGCTGACTAAATAAAAAATACGCATCTTGAACTCCCTGAGATTATTTTTGACTCAGGGAGCTTAAGTGGCCTTTGTGACTGGTCGGTGGCGGGATCTTGTCGGTTTGGTGATAGTTTTATTGCAGGTTTAATTGGGCAGTTTTATTGCAGGTCGGCTTGGCTTTGGTTTTCTTCGGTGCGGTCAAGCGCACCCAAATCCAAATAGGGCGAGGCATCCAGGTCGGTGGCGTCCATCATTTCCGCCACCCGTTGGATAGAGGCAATCAGCATCGCCTGCTCCCAGTCTTTCAACTCGTTAAAGCGGCGGACAAAACTGTCCTGTAGCGCCGTGGGGCTTTTGCTCAGCAGCTCGCGGCCCTGGTCGGTCAGTTGTGGGTGAACCTTGCGTTTGTCCTGCTGCGAGCGAATGCGCGCCACCAGGCCGCGCTTTTCCAGGCGATCCATAATGGTGGTGACCGTGGCCTGGCTCAGGCTCATCTGCTTGGACAGTTCGCTGATGGTGGTTTGCGGCTGCTTGGCGATCAGCTGCATCAGGCGCAGCTGCGGGCCGGTGACGCTGGCGGTTTTGGATAGCCGCTTGGAGTGCATTTCAATCGCGCGGATCACCCGGCGCAGGGAGCTGAGGATCTGGTCGGCGGCGCTGTCGGTCATATTGCTTGGGTCTTGTCAGGTCTTGTTGATGGTTTTGTGGCGGTTCTGGAGGGCGTAAAACACCGCTAGCATGCGCTCTCTCGGGCGGTTTGTCATGGGTCTCTTGGGCTATGGGTGGCTATATGCCGCTGGGCTGCTTAGAGCAAATCTCTCTGGCTTTATAAGCAAAAACCCTTGGAGATGATGGAAGCCTTGGGTTAGTATCCCTCTCCCTTAGAGTTCAAATGAGTTATCCCGGTTTGCAACTACTCTAAGCTGTTCAGTTATACCCTAAATGCCGATTTATTAGGGTTTTGTGCGCCAAAATGGCGCAATATTCATCGCTAAGCCTCGCTTGGGTTATAGATAATACCGCGTTTTATTCAATAGAGTTGTAATAAAATACGCACCAAATGGAGGTTATATGAACGCCATTCAGTCTCTTGCGCTCGCTAATCTAGTGCTCAGAGCGCCATCTGCCGCCGATGGCCAGGCCCTGCATCAACTGGTTAAGGGCGACAGCGGTTTGGATCAAAACTCGCTGATGTGCAACCTGCTGCAGTGCAGCCACTTTGCCGATACCTCGGTCGCCGCTTTTATTGGCGATCAACTGGTGGGCTTTGTCTCCGCCTACAAACACCCCAACCGCCAGCGCAGCCTGTTTGTGTGGCAGCTGGTGGTCGCCGAGCATCTGCGCGGCCAGGGCCTGGGTAAACGCATGTTGCGCTGGTTGCTGGAGCAGCCAGTGTGTGAAGACATCTACGAACTTACCGCCGCGATTACCCCCACCAATGCTGCAACCTGGAAGCTGTTTGAAAGCTTTGCCCGCGACTGCGGTGCCTTGCCAGTGAAATCCATGCTCTTCTCCCGCGAGGCGCACTTTAAGGATGCCCAGGAGGATCAATACCTGCTGAGCATTTCGCCGCTGCCCAACCGCGCGCCGCTGAAAACCATGGCGCGCCATCTGGATGAGATGCGCGCCGCCAGCACCAGCATGCGCCTGCCCGGCAGCCGTCGCCTGTTCGATTAAGGTCGCCAGCGCTACTGCCAAAAATCCCGGCCTCGACCGGGATTTTTTATGTCTGAGTTTTACGCCTGTAACTGCGCACCCCTGCGACAATTTGTCACTGTGCAGCTTGCCTTTATCCGCCTAAAGTCTGCTCCCTGAAAATAGTCCAGCTCTGACCTTAACGGCATCAGACACCTTTCAAGGGAAGCCCGTGCGTAAATCCATACTCTCTCAGGCGGTTGTGTCCACTATGGCCTTTACTGCGCTGGCCATTAATGCTCAGGCACACGACCAGGCTCTTAATAAGCAGGCGCTCAACAAGCAGAACGCAGCGACCGAAGAGGTAAAAGTTTGGGGCGAAGCTGGCGATAGCAAAACCAATTTGACTACGCCTTCGAGCCTGCTGCTGCAGGAGGATATGCTTGCCATTAACGCCACCACCACCGAGGACCTGGTCAAGTACGAACCCAGCCTGGTGATTCGCAAGCGCTATATTGGCGACTCCAATGGCACCCTGGGTATGCGCGGCTCCAATATGTTTGCCACGCCGCGCTCCATGGTGTTTGCCGACGGCGTGCCCCTGCATTATTTATTGCAAACCCGCTGGAGCGGCGCGCCGCGCTGGACCCTGGTCAGCGCCAGCGAAATTGCCCAGGTGGAAGTGCTCTACGGGCCTTTTTCCGCCGAATACAGCGGCAATGCCATGGGCGGTGTGGTGCTGATTGAAACCGCGATTCCACAAGAGCGCGAAGTGCATATCGACCTGGATTATTTCAGCCAGGATTTTTCCGCCTATGGTTTTAATGACAACCTCAGCGGCAATAAAACCTTT
>CBIMZH010000254.1:0-4809 GCA_966248255.1 uncultured Cellvibrio sp. | reverse complement strand
CTTGATTTGGCTGTCGATCTGGCCATTTACTTTGCCTTCGGCAGGCTGACGATCAACTGTTCAATTCGCTGGTTTGCCGGATCTGGCCCAGGTCTGGCCATTCTGGCATCAAAATCATCCAAACTTTTACAGTGTTAGTTGAGAAATCCTGTCTAATTTGCTAAAAAATATGGATATTTTTTAATCATCCGGCTTCGCCAATGGAAGTAAATGACGCCGCTTTAAGGTAGAGTGTCAGGTATTCAGGTGGGGTTGTAGTTCACAGTTTTAAATAGCTCGCCTGTGCGCCTTGCCGCTCTGGCTGCGCTTATCCTGGCTTAATGGGCAAATCTAAAAAAATATGGCTGTAAAACCCGCTATTCACATAATTCTCGCTGTTGCGGCTTGGTTGCTGGTGACCTCGGTGGAGGCGGCGACCGTAAAAAGCCTGCGCATTTGGCGCGCGCCAGATCACACCCGTATAGTGCTGGATCTGGATGCTCCCGTAAGTCACCGCATGACCCAATTGGCTGGCCCAGACCGCATAGTGTTGGACCTAAGCAGCTCCAGAATGGCCGCTGCCTTGACTGGCCTCCCCCTGGCCAACACCCCTGTTACCGCTATTCGCTCGGCCACTACCAACGGTGATTTGCGTTTGGTGCTGGACTTAAATACCCAGGTTGACCCCAAGAGCTTTACCCTTAAAGCTCAGGGCGCGCAGCAGGATCGACTGGTGTTGGATTTATATGACCGGCCCCAGACAGCCTCGGCACCGGTCAGAGCAAGCGCAAATTTGAATGCAAGCCTGCCCGCTGCCCCGGCGGTAGCTGCGGCCGTAGTAGAGGCTGTGCCTCAACCGCAAGTGCGCCTGGAGTCTGATGGCCCTAAACGATCTATTGTTATTGCTGTAGATGCCGGTCACGGCGGCGATGACCCGGGTGCGTCTGGTCCGGGTCGCGTGCGGGAAAAAGATGTCACTCTGGCCATAGCGCGGGAGTTGGTGGCGCAGATTAATATGCAGCCGGGCTATATCGGCAAGCTGACCCGAACCGGCGACTATTTTATCCCCCTGAAAAAGCGTCGCGATATCGCCAGGGATATGAAGGCGGATCTGTTCATTTCCATCCATGCCGATGCCTTTGTCAAAAGCAGCGCCCGCGGCGCCTCGGTATTTGCCCTGTCACGCAACGGTGCCACTTCGGAGACCGCGCGCTTTTTGGCGCAGCGCGAAAACGAATCGGATCTGATTGGCGGTGTTGGCAGCATCAGCCTGGACGACAAGGATGAGGTGCTGGCCGGGGTGCTGGTGGACTTATCCATGACTGCCACGCTCAACTCCAGCTTGCAGGTGGGCAGCCATGTGCTCAACTCCATCAACTCGGTGGCGATTCTGCATAAGCGCCATGTGGAGCAGGCGGGCTTTATGGTGCTCAAGTCACCGGATGTGCCTTCGATATTGGTGGAGACTGGCTTTATCTCTAACCCGGAAGAGTCGCGCAAACTCAATAACCCCAGCTACCGCAAACAGATGGCGCAGGCGGTATTTAAAGGTGTGCGCAGCTACTTTGACCAGCATCCAGCCAGTGGTGGCCAGGTGGCGGTGCAATCCAATTCCACGCAGAGTCCTCGCGATCGCCAGCACACTGTCTCCTCAGGTGATACACTCTCGGCCATTGCACTGCGCTATGGGGTGAGCGTGCGCCAACTGATGAGTCACAATGGCATGCGCAACTCCACGGTCAAAGTTGGCCAGCGCCTGAAAATTCCGTCGACCTGATTACCCTCTGCCATTCATGTCCAAAATTAAATTATTAAGCCCGCGCCTGGCCAACCAGATAGCTGCGGGTGAAGTGGTTGAACGCCCATCCTCCGTTATTAAAGAACTGCTGGAAAACAGTCTGGACGCAGGCGCAACACGTCTGGATATAGATGTGGAGGAGGGCGGCATCAAACTAATGCGGGTGCGCGATAACGGCGGCGGTATAGATAAAGAAGACCTGCCGCTGGCGCTCAGTCGCCATGCCACCAGCAAAATCTATGAGCTGGATGACCTTGAAGCTGTGGCCACCCTTGGTTTTCGCGGCGAGGCCCTGGCCAGTATCAGTTCTGTGGCGCGCCTGGCGCTGATCAGTAGTACTAATGAGGACAGCGCCGGCTGGCAGGCAGTGGCCGAAGGGCGCGATATGGAAACCCAGCTCTCCCCTGCGCCTCACCCTCGCGGTACCACCGTAGAAGTGCGCGATCTCTTCTTTAATACGCCTGCCAGACGCAAATTCTTGCGCACCGAAAAAACTGAATTCAATCACCTGGAAGAAGTGGTCAAGCGCCTGGCGCTGTCGCGCTTTGATGTGGCCTTTAGTTTGCGCCACAACGGTCGCGCCATCTATGCCTGGCGCGCTGGCGATAGCCAGCTGGAGCAGGAGCGTCGCGTCTCCCAGGTGTGCGGCCCGGCGTTTATGGAAAACGCGCTTTTTATTGATATAGAGCGCGGCCCTTTGCGCCTTTGGGGGTGGGTGGCGCAGCCCGCCTTCTCGCGCAGTCAGGCCGACTTACAGCATTTTTACGTTAATGGTCGCGCGATTCGCGACAAGCTGGTTGGCCACGCAGTGCGTCAGGCTTATCAGGACGTGCTCTATCACGGTCGCCACCCGGCGTTTGTTCTCTATTTGGAGTTGGACCCGGCCACCGTGGACGTGAATGTTCACCCCACCAAACACGAGGTGCGCTTTCGCGACAACCGCAGCGTGCACGATTTTATTTACTCCAGCCTGCACCACGCCCTGGCTAAGGTGCGCCCGGAAGATACTCTGGCGCGCAAGCTGGGGCAGGAGTCCAGCGAAGATGAACCCCACGCTGCGCCCTTTGCGTTGGGTGGCACTCGCACACCTGTTCAGGGGCTGGAGGCGGGCGAATTTAAGGGGCAGGAATCCATCAGCTTTAGAGCACCTGCAAGCGAGCCGTTCAGGCCGGCGCCCTATCAAAGTCAGCCAATTAACCCAAATGGCGTTGCCGAGCAAATGCGCAGCTACGGGCAGCTGATGTCGTCCGCGGCTCCAGCTGGATTACCGCCCACGCCAAGTGAAGATATTCCGCCTTTGGGTTATGCCATAGCGCAGCTTAAAGGCATTTATATTCTGGCGGAAAATGCCCAGGGTTTAATTGTGGTGGATATGCATGCGGCTCACGAGCGTATTACCTATGAACGCATGAAAGAGTCTTTTGCTTGTGGTGGTTTGCAAACCCAGCCGCTGCTGGTGCCTGAGTCCATGGCCGTGAGTCAAAAAGAGGCGGATTGCGCGGAGGAGTTTGCCGCGATTTTTAAATCCCTGGGCTTTGAATTGCAGCGCGCGGGGCCTGAGACACTATTGATTCGCCAGTTGCCGGTAATCCTTAATCGCGCCAAGGCCGAACAGTTGGTGCGCGATGTACTTTCCGATTTGATCGAGCACGGCACCAGTGAACGCATCCAGCATCACATAAACGAAATCCTCGCCACTATGGCCTGCCACGGCTCGGTGCGCGCCAATCGCAAATTGACTGTTCCCGAAATGAACGCACTGCTGCGCGATATGGAAGCTACCGAGCGCTCCGGCCAGTGCAACCACGGTCGTCCAACCTGGTTTTTACAGTCGCTGGATGATCTGGACAAAATGTTTATGCGCGGCCAGTAGCTATGAGCTCCAACAAGCTGCCAGTTATTTTTTTAATGGGGCCAACCGCCTCCGGCAAAACTGATTTAGCCATAGAGCTGCGCAAGCATCTGCCGGTGGAACTAATCAGTGTCGATTCAACCCTGGTCTATCGCGGTATGGATGTGGGTACGGCCAAGCCGACCGCCGAAGAGTTGGCTCAGGCACCGCATCGCTTAATAGATATTCGCGACCCGGCCGAACCCTATTCGGTTGCGGATTTTTTAGCGGATGCCGAGCGGGAGATTCAGTCCATTCATGCCCAGCAAAGAATTCCCTTACTGGTTGGTGGAACCATGCTCTATTTTCGGGCGCTGCTGGATGGCCTGGCTGAAATGCCTGAGGCGGATGCCGAAGTGCGCGCGCAAATTGAACGTGAAGCCGAAGCTTTTGGCTGGCCTTATATTCACGCAGAACTGCAAAAAGTTGACCCGGAAACCGCGGCGGAAATTCACCCCAATCACTCCCAGCGATTGAGTCGCGCCCTGGAAGTTTATCGCGTAAGTGGTAAAACTATGGCGGACTTGCGTCGCGAGCAGCATGCCAAGGCTAGCCAGTCTTTCGCCGATCGATTCAATCTCTGCCAGCTGGCTATTGCACCACGCGAGCGCAGCACGCTGCACGCGCGCATTGAAAAACGCTTTGGCAAAATGCTTGAGGCTGGCTTGGTAGATGAGGTGCGCCGCTTGTACACGCGTGGCGATTTGCACCCTGACTTACCCGCGATTCGCGCTGTTGGCTATCGCCAGGTATGGGATTATCTGGATGGCAAGCTGAGCCATGAGGAGATGATTGAGCGCGGAGTGATTGCCACCCGCCAGCTGGCCAAGCGGCAATTTACCTGGCTGCGCGGCTGGTCGACAAGTGAAAATAGTCAACTACACTGGATATGCACGGAGACGGATAAGGGAATTTCGCTGACAAAGGAAGAAATTGTGCATTGTGCCTTGAATTTTATAGGTGGCAACGCCATATAATACCCCAGTGAGAACCCTAGTCAGATTTTCATGCTTGCTTCCTCCCTCGCTTTACTGGATGTACGAGGCGATTTTGGAGGGTAATTTTTATAAAGTTTTTTATTGTCCTGAGGAGAATAAACATGTCAAAAGGGCATAGTTTACAAGACCCTTACCTGAACGTT
>CBIMZH010000253.1:0-4809 GCA_966248255.1 uncultured Cellvibrio sp. | reverse complement strand
CCTAAAGTGGTGGTGCTTAACCAGACGTTAACTTGGATAAAACAGCAAATCGAGCAGGGACGGCGCGATTTTATTCAGTTGGTGGAAGAGGCGCGTCGCCGCGTTGAACAGGCGGGGTTTCGCGTGGATTACATCAACATTTGCAACAGCCGCACCCTGGAAATGGCGGCACACGATGATCGGGAGATCACTATTCTGGGCGCCATGTATACCGCGGGCGCACGCTTGATTGATAACGTGTCTGTGGTCCTTGCCTAAGCGGCAAGCCACACCAGTGATTCCCCGGAGGATTCCATGCTTTCACATATGCTTAAAGCCAAGTTGCACATGGCCAAGGTGACCCAGGCGGAGCTCTGGTACGACGGTTCCTGTGCGATTGATGCCG
The DNA here is from genome assembly GCA_966248255.1 of uncultured Cellvibrio sp. Classification (GTDB taxonomy): domain Bacteria; phylum Pseudomonadota; class Gammaproteobacteria; order Pseudomonadales; family Cellvibrionaceae; genus Cellvibrio. The sequence goes on along the minus strand of CBIMZH010000253.1, from coordinate 4,424 downwards.
ACCTTGTGGCCCTGGCGGGTATGCGCGAGTTCGAGCAAATCGATATTTATAACGTGAGCAACGGCGAGCGTTTCCACACCTATATCATCCTGGCCGAACCCGGCTCTGGCACCATCTCCATGAACGGTGCTGCGGCGCGTAAAGTCGCTGTGGGTGATCGCGTGATTATCGCCACCTATGGCCAGTTCACCGATGCCGAAATGCTCAACCACAAGCCCAAGCTGGTGTACCTCAATGAGGACAACACAGTGGATCGCACCTCCAACACCATTCCTATGCAGTTTGCGTAAGATTGGGGGCTGATTCTGGCAACTAAGCAGTAAAAAAAGGGTCGCAATTAGCGGCCCTTTTTATTTTCCGGGAGTAAGAAATATGAGTAACAAAGCTGAAGAGGTGTTGCGCCGTTTTGAAGATGTGAATGGCGCCAAAGGCGAGGAGCAAAAAGAGCACTCGCTGCGCGAAAATGCTCTGGAGCGGGCGATGAATCCAACCAAATTTAACGCGGGTACCGCCTTTGATTGGGAGGACCTGGATGGTTATGGCGCCGAGCTGGAGCGAATGGAGCGCGAGGGGCCTGGGCTTAAAAAACCTTAGGGTTTCATCTAGCTGGGTACGGGCTTGGTAAAAGATTGACATATGGACAACGTTGTCATTGAGGTTTTGTAATCTTTGCTGCTAAGCTTGTGCTCACCTCGAGCGACTCTGTGTGGCTCACCCGCCCTGATTGCAGGCAGATCAACAGTCAGCGCTACAACGGCAAGTTCATAACAACTAAATAGCGCAAATAATAATCGCAGTGAGATCAAACTATGTCAGAAGTACACGTTTATCCAGTTCCCGAAGCTTTTAAAAACGGCGCCACTATAGATGCTGAGCGCTATAAGGCGATGTATGAGCAATCGGTAAATAACCCGGATGTGTTCTGGGCAGCTCAGGCAAAAGATTTTCTCAGCTGGCACAAGCCCTGGACCCAAGTCACCAAGAGTGACCTGCGCAAAGGCGAGGTGGCCTGGTTTGTCGATGGTCAGTTGAATGTGAGCGTGAACTGTATAGATCGCCACCTGCCTGCGCGCGCCGCGCAAACGGCAATTATCTGGGAGGGAGATGACCCTTCTGAAGATCAATTTATTAGCTATCAGGAGCTGCACGACCAGGTTTGTCGCCTGGCCAATGCGCTGCGTGAGCGCGGCGTAAAAAAAGGTGATCGCGTTTGCATTTACATGCCGATGATCCCCGAAGCCAGCTACGCCATGCTTGCTTGCGCCCGTATTGGCGCTATCCACTCTGTGGTGTTTGGCGGCTTTTCGCCCGACGCCTTAAAAGACCGTATTCTCGATGCCGACTGTAAAGTCGTCATCACCTCCGACGAAGGCCTGCGCGGCGGCAAGCGCGTTCCGCTTAAAGCCAATGCTGATAAAGCCCTGGCGCAGTGCCCCGATGTGCATACCTGCATAGTGGTAAAACGCACTGGCGGCAATGTTGCCTGGAATGACGCGCGCGACTTTTGGTATGAAGACTTGGTAGAAAAGCAGGCGAGCAGCTGCGAGCCAGAGTGGATGGATAGCGAAGATCCATTGTTTATCCTTTATACCTCCGGCTCTACCGGCAAGCCCAAAGGTGTATTGCACACCACTGGCGGCTATCTGCTGCAGGCGGCCATGACCCATAAGTTTGTCTTCGACTACCGCGAAGGCGACATCTACTGGTGTACCGCGGATGTGGGTTGGGTGACTGGTCACAGCTATATCGTTTACGGCCCGCTCGCCAATGGTGCTACCACCCTGATGTTTGAAGGTGTGCCCACCTATCCCGATGCTTCCCGCTGCTGGCAGGTGATCGACAAGCACGGTGTAAATATTTTCTATACCGCGCCCACCGCGATTCGCGCGCTTATGGGCGCTGGCAACGACTATGTCACCAAAACCTCCCGCGCCAGCCTGCGCGTGCTGGGTACCGTAGGTGAACCCATCAACCCAGAGGCCTGGGAATGGTATTACCGCGTGATTGGCGACAGCCGCTGCCCAATTATGGATACCTGGTGGCAGACAGAAACTGGCGCCCATATGCTTACCCCATTGCCCGGCGCTGTAGCGCTTAAGCCGGGTTCTGCAACCCTGCCATTCTTTGGTGTGCAGCCAGTCTTACTGGATGCTGAAGGTAAAGAAATTGAAGGTGCAGGTGAGGGTAACCTCTGCATTAAAGCGGCCTGGCCCAGCCAGATTCGCACTGTGTTTGGCGATCATCAGCGCTGCATAGATACCTACTACAGCACCTATCCCGGCTACTACTTCACCGGCGACGGCGCGCGCCGCGATGCCGATGGCTACTACTGGATTACCGGTCGTGTGGACGATGTGCTTAACGTCTCTGGTCACCGTATGGGTACTGCCGAGGTGGAATCTGCCCTGGTGCTGCACGAGAAGGTGGCCGAAGCGGCGGTGGTTGGCTATCCGCACGACATCAAAGGCCAAGGCATCTACGCCTATGTGACGTTAATGGCCGGTGAAGAGCCCAGCGACGAGCTGCGTAAAGAGCTGATCGCCCTGTGTGTGCAGGAGATTGGCGCTATCGCCAAGCCGGATATTATCCAATGGGCGCCAGGCTTGCCCAAAACCCGCTCGGGCAAAATCATGCGTCGCATACTGCGCAAAATAGCCGCTAACGAAATCGACAGCCTGGGTGATACGTCTACTCTGGCTGACCCGGGTGTAGTGACTGAGCTGATTGAGAATCGCGCTAACAAGTAATCCGCTTGTTTGGTGCAAACTAAAAGGCCGCCTCACAAGGGCGGCCTTTTCATTTACAATTCTGCCCTGTAATTGATGTGTGCAAGGCGCTTTACTCATGGCAAATGATTCGGATTCAGATTTCTTCCTCCAGCAGATGAAAGGCGTAAAGCCTATCAAGGTGGAGGCGCGCGTCGATCTGGCCAACAACCCGGTGGATAAGGCCAGTGCTGAGGCGCGGCGCAAGGCGGCAACGGCGGTATTGGCCCAGGATAAAAACTTCCTCTCCGGCGAATACATAGAGCCGGTGGAGCCACTGGCGGTCATTGAATTCAAGCGCGACGGCGTGCAAACCGGCGTTTACCGCAATCTGCGCCTGGGCAAGTACCAGATAGATGCGCGCCTGGATCTGCACCATATGACCGTGGATATGGCGCGCAATGCGGTCTTCCAGTTTATTAAAGATTGCATGAGCCACGATATCCGCTGCGCGCTCATAACCCATGGCAAAGGCGAGGGCAGGGGTGAAACCGCCCAGTTGAAAAGCTGCGTAGCCCACTGGTTGCCTCAGTTTCATGAGGTGATGGCGTTTCACTCGGCGCAGCGCCAGCACGGCTGGGTGGGGGCAACCTATGTGCTCCTGCGTAAAAGTGAAAAGAAAAAATTAGAAACCTGGGAAAAACACAATAAGCGTTAACGATTAAATTCTTGCTTAAAAAAAGGAGGCTTTTGCCTCCTTTTTATCTGGTGAAATGACCAATTAGTTATCTTCCACCTGATCCACATCCACCTGGCCAGTCATGCGCCTGTGAATATGCGACCAGGACATGCCTATGGCTAAAAGTGCCGAGAGAATAATTTCAATTACCCAGGTCATGGTGGAGACATTGTCCAGGCTCAACCAGCCCCAATAGACCAGCAGCCAGACAAAGCATCCAAAAAATACCCCGGCTAACACGAGGCCTACCAGGCCTAAAGATTCCAGTGTGGCGCGCACGTAAAGTGCCCAACCAATTACCAGGGCGACACCAGCAATGGCGATGTATGGCGTAATTGCGTGAATGCTGTGGTAAACCCAATGGAAGTAGGAATAGCCGCTGGGATTGTAGGTGAGCAGCACCAGCAGTATCGCGAAAATAAAACGCAGCAGCACGCCGGTGGAAGTGATATTGGTCATGGTGAACTCCTAGTGTTCTATTTTTTGCGTTATGGCTTGAACTAATACCCAGGGCTTAATCACTACTGCCCAAACTAGAGCGTCTGCTTCGTACCAGGCTAGCGCCTGGCTATCTTTTACCGCATCAACTAAACCCGCATCCATCCACTGTTTAATTTGCTCGGCATTATTGGCGGCGATTTGCGCCGCTACCTGGGTGAGATCCAAGCTGGGGTCTACGGCTATGGCGGAGCCGCTGGCAAAAAAGCGCTGGAGTTCGTGCCAGCGGATTTGTGCGGTTTCCAGATTAATTTGTTGTTCGAGATTATCACTCACGATCATTACCTTTCGTTTTTTACTTTGCGAATTTTTTCAAATAATTACTGCGCGCACTTGGCGTTAAATGCATTGGCGACTTTGGAGTTGTTGGTTTTGTTAATGGCGGCGCTTATGTTATTGCCTGCGGCAATCAATTTTTGCAAATCCACGCCATGGTTTATACCCAGGCCATTTAATAAATACACCAGGTCCTCGGTGGCGAC
>CBIMZH010000252.1:0-4817 GCA_966248255.1 uncultured Cellvibrio sp. | reverse complement strand
AAGTTCACGGTGCTGTGGGTGATGTATTTATCAATGCTGATGGTTTTAAAAAATCTATCTCTGCACCTGGCCCCGGAAATTACATCACTATGGCCAAGGCGGTAGCCTCGGCTCGCGCCATTCTGGGTGATGAATCAGTCACTAAGCGCTCGTTTATTCAGGCGCATGGTTCGAGTACGCCGCAAAACCGGGTAACGGAATCGCAAATTTTTGACCAGGTGGCTCAAGTATTTGATATTGAAAGTTGGCCGGTGGTGGCGGTTAAAGCCTATGTCGGACACTCTTTGTCGGCGGCCAGCGGTGAGCAGTTAATCGCCAGTTTGGGTGTTTTTAAACACGGCATACTTCCCGGTATTAAAACTATCGACAAGGTGGCGGATGATGTTTTTGCTGATCGTCTTCAGATTTCTACCTGCGATGTCCTCGGTGAGTCGGATTCTCTGGATGTTGCGTTTTTAAACTCTAAAGGTTTTGGTGGTAATAACGCCACGGCCAGCTTGTTCGCCCCCCATGTGGTCAAATCTATGCTCAAACGCCGTTATGGTGAGCAGGCTTATGCGGCTTACGCTGATCGCGAAGCTCAGGTTTCTCGAGCAGCTGAAGCTTATAATCAGGCTGCACTTAAAGGTCAGTTCGATACCATCTACCAATTTGGTGAGGGTTTGATTGATGAGTCGCAGATAGCGATATCTCGGGACAAGCTGAGTCTGCCTGGATTTGCTCAGGCGATAGATCTTAATTTCACTAACCCCTACGCGGACATGGTCGAGTAGGGTGGGGCGGGCTGCAGCTTAGTGGCTTTTACTGGGTTGCGCCCCCAGATCTAGTGGCTTTCTCCGCTTTGGTTGGTAGATTAACTATACAAAGCCAATTGTTTCCATTAAAATGCCGCGCCTTTCGCACCCTCGGTGCGTGAAACCCTTTTTTAACCGAGAGCCAAGCTGCTTCTAATAAGCCCAAAAAAGCTCTCACAGACTAAAACACAGGAAGAAGACCTCAATGGTAACTATTCGTCTGTCTCGTGGCGGCTCTAAAAAGCGTCCTTTTTATCACCTGACCGTAACTAACAGCCGCAGCGCACGCAATGGCCGTTTTATTGAGCGCGTAGGTTTCTTCAACCCAGTTGCTCGTGGTCAAGAAGAGCGTCTGCGTATTGACGCTGAGCGTCTGCAACACTGGGTTGCTCAAGGTGCCCAGCTGAGCGAGCGCGTTGAGCAACTGGTTAAAGAAAGCAAAAAAGCTGCTTAAGTGTTATTGACGCCTGATGTCCGCTAAATCATCTAATTTGGTCAATGTTGGGCGTATAACCGCAGTTTACGGTATTAAGGGCTGGGTTAAAGTCCACTCTTATACCGAGCCTCAGGATAATCTGTTTGAGTATCAGCCATGGTTTATTAAAACCAAGCATGGTGTAAAACAAGTAGAAATCGATGAGGCAAGACCACATGGCGATGCATATGTCGCTCATATAGTCGGTGTGGATGATCGCGATCTCGCTGCTAGTTATACGGCAGCAGATATAGCTGTAGAGCGCGATCTCCTACCTGAGCTTGAAGCCGGTGAGTACTACTGGAGTCAGCTTGAAGGTTTGGCGGTGCTGTCCAGTTTTTCTGGTGCACCCCAGCGCTTGGGTGTGGTCAGCAAGATTTTGGAAACAGGGGCTAATGATGTGTTGGTGGTTCAGGGTGACGCCCAGAGCATCGACCAGCGCGAGCGTCTGATACCCTATGTGCCAGAGCAGTTCGTCCTTAATGTCGATTTGGACAAGGGCGAAATTCTGGTGGATTGGGACCCGGAATTTTAATTGAGGCTCAGCTTTTTGAGTCTTGGCTCGCATGAGCAGGCAAGGGGAAAGGTGTGGATCAACCACAGGTAAATGAAGCAGTGAAAATTGCTGTCATTTCAATTTTCCCTGACATGTTTAAGGCGATTGCCGATTTTGGCATTACCAGTCGCGCCCTCAAGCAGGGGATGGTGGAGCTTAAAACCTGGACCCCCAGAGATTTTGCTCACGACCGCCACTCAACTGTGGATGATCGCCCCTTCGGAGGCGGCCCGGGTATGGTGATGATGGTTCAGCCGCTGCGCGATGCAATACTCGCGGCAAAAGACTGGGCTGGCCAAGAGGCGCGCGTTATCTACTTGTCGCCCCAGGGTAGAACTCTGGATCAGCGCGGGGTGGAAACTCTTCACGGCTATGGCAATCTCATTTTGATTGCGGGCCGATACGAGGGGATAGACGAGCGTTTGTTACAAACGGTTATTGATGAAGAGTGGTCCATTGGTGACTATGTGTTGAGTGGCGGTGAGCTGCCGGCCATGGTGCTAATAGATGCAGTTATCCGCTTGATTCCTGGTGCTCTCGGGCATGCCCAATCGGCCGAGCAGGATTCGTTTGCGGCGGGGCTGCTGGATTGCCCTCATTACACAAGACCGGAAGAATTTGAAGGCATGCGCGTGCCAGATGTTTTAATGTCGGGCAACCATGAGCATATTCGGCGCTGGCGCTTGAAACAGGCGTTAGGGCGAACCTGGCTGAGAAGGCCAGACTTACTGCAAGCAGTAAATTTAACCGAGGAACAGCAGCGGCTGTTGACGGAATTTCGTCGGGACCTTGATAACGACAAACTCTAGCTGTGAAGCTATAGACTCCTAGGAGCATATCATGAGCAATCCAATTATCCAGGCTCTGGAAAAAGAGCAACTGAAAAGCAACCTGCCAGAATTTTCTCCAGGTGACACAGTTGTGGTAAACGTAAAAGTAAAAGAAGGTGATCGCGAGCGTGTTCAGGCTTACGAAGGTGTGGTAATTGCTATTCGTAACCGCGGTCTTAACTCTGCTTTCACCGTGCGCAAAATTTCTCACGGTGTAGGTGTAGAGCGTACTTTCCAAACTCACAGTCCAATGATTGACAGTGTTGTGCTGAAGCGTCGCGGTGACGTGCGTCAAGCCAAACTTTACTATCTGCGTGACCTGGCTGGTAAAGCTGCCCGTATTAAAGAAAAACTCAACTAATCGAGTTTTCCGCGATACCCAAAAAGCCGATGCAAGTAATTGCATCGGCTTTTTGCTTTTAGGGGGCGCAATTTGCCACAATCGACGCTGGATAAGTTTGAGATGTAGTTATGCGGCCAGATGATGAGCGCTTGATTGCGCGCTATTTGGATCAGGTGTGGATGGAAAAGGGTTTAAGCCAGAATTCGCTTGAATCCTACCGGCGCGATCTTTCCCAGTTTGCTACATGGCTGGTGCAAAACGGGCCGGGATTATTGGCTGTGACGGGTGTTCAAGTGCAGTCTTACCTTGCCTGGCGCCATCAAAACAAATTGACCAGCCGCTCTTCGGCGCGCTTTTTGTCCTGCCTGCGCGGCTTTTATCGTCTGCAGATTCGCGATGGCTATGTGCAAGAAAACCCCCTGGGCTTGATCGAAAACCCCAAATTGGCCAGGTCTTTACCGAAATCTTTGACTGAATCAGATGTCGAAGCTCTGTTGGCCGCTCCGGAGCTTGATGATCCTGTGGGATTGCGTGACAAAGCTATGCTGGAGCTGCTTTATGCCTCCGGCTTGCGCGTTACTGAGTTGGTTGAGTTGACCATGGCGCAGGTGAATTTGCGTCAGGGAATTGTGCGGGTGATGGGTAAGGGCAGTAAGGAGCGATTAGTGCCTATGGGGGAAGAAGCGGCCAGTTGGATGCAGCGTTTTTTGCGCGAAGCGCGACCTGTGTTGTTAAATAATGTGCCTGATGAGGTAGTATTTCCCAGTTTGCGAGCTCAGGCTATGACGCGCCAAACCTTTTGGCATAGGATCAAGCATTGGGCTCAGGTGGCGGGAATCAATAAACCCTTGTCGCCTCATACCTTGCGCCATGCTTTTGCAACCCATTTGCTAAACCATGGTGCCGATTTGCGCGTGGTGCAGTTGTTGCTGGGGCATAGCGATTTATCGACTACCCAGATTTACACCCATGTGGCTCGGCAGCGAATGAAGCAGCAGCATGCTGAGCATCATCCGCGCGGCTAAAAGACAGAGTTTTAACGACTATAACGATGAATAGCATTAAAGAGACAAATACCATGCTAAAACGATTTGAAAAAACAGCTGTATTGGGATTGGTGGCTGGTGCTGCGCTAGCTGTATTGGCTTGCGCTCAGGCCTCAGTAGCTGCTGAAGGAGAAAGTGCGTCTGGCGCGCTGCTGAAACGCAAAACCACGGAAGAGATAATTCTGGATAAGTTGCGCTCAGGTCGCCCCGAAATTAACTATGGTCAGCCTCGTCCATCGCCAATCAAAGGGCTTTATCAGGTGCAGGTTGTAGGTGGTCCTTTACTTTATGTGACCCCGGAAGGTGACAAGTTTATTGCTGGTGATATCTATGAGGTTAAGGATGGCACCTTCGCTAAAATGGAAGATCCCTATCTGAAAGAAGAGCGCAAAAAGGTACTGGCTAGCATTAACCCCGAGAAGGATGCGATTACCTTTAAGCCTAAGGGCAAGGTTAAATCCGTTGTCTATGTCTTTACCGATATTGACTGTGGTTATTGCCGCAAGCTGCATAGCGAAATGACGGCTTACAATGAAAATGGCAAGCAAATGCCAGGTTATAACGACTTGGGAATAGAGATTCGCTATCTGGCGTTCCCACGCGCCGGTATTCCCAGCCCGTCTGCGGATAAGTGGGTATCTGCCTGGTGTGCAAAGGATAAGCAGCAGGCTCTGACCAAGTTGAAAATGGATCTGCCAATTCCTTCGGCTACCTGCGATAACCCCGTGGCTCACGACTAGGAAATGGGGCAGCTGGTGGGGGTAAACGGCACC
>CBIMZH010000251.1:0-4865 GCA_966248255.1 uncultured Cellvibrio sp. | reverse complement strand
GTAGTAGCGGCGTTTGGCGGCCTTGCGCCAGAAGTGCGCGGGGAACAATAACAATAGGCCCAGGCCGAGATACCAGTGGATGCCTGGCATATCCAGGCCCAGCGCCTCGAGGGGTTCCTGGGGGTAGTAGAGCAGCAGGCCAGAAACTGTTAACAGGCTCCAAAGTCCCAGGTGCGCATAGCCATCCCAGTGGTGTTTGTGCCTGGCCAGTTTTTTTTGCACATGCTCGCTGAGCATATAGCCAAACAGTATCAGCCCCAGGGTCATGCTCGCGCCGTGCAGCTCGCGGAAGAGCCCGCTTAGCGGATGGGGAAATTCGTCCTCGCTGGCGGGCGCCATCAGTTGCAGGGTGACACCGGTAATACCGATGGCCAGCACGCAGAACCACAAAAGCAGCCGGGATTTCTTCATGGATAACAACAAATAGCCTTATAAAGCGGGCGGCTATTGTGCCAGTTGATAGGCTTATTTAATAGCCAATAGGAAGCGTTTCCAAGCGCCAGTGTTTGGCAATTGACGGCTTATTTATACCCTTTGCCAGTTTTATTGATTTGCCTTGGGCTGCTGAATCCACCGCCCGCCAAGCTGTGCCAGATAGGCCTGCTTGTCCTCGGTAGACCAGTCCGCTGGCAGGTTGGCGGCCACCTTGGTCAGGGCATCGGCGCGCCAGGCGTAGTGGGCCATAAGGCTCCAGGTGGAAGGCGCCAGCGGCTGCGCCTGGGTGCCCAGCAATTGGCCGGGGAACTCCTGACTGCTGCTGGCGGTGGAGGTGGCCAGGGCGGCATTTTGCAGCCCACCCAAGGGATGTTCGCCACCCAGGTGGTCGCGCAGGCTGACGGGCAAGACCAGCTCGCCAAAGGCGCGAATATCGCCGCCGGCATTGATCCAGCCGGCTTTGGCGTCAGCCATTTTTAACTGGCCTATGGCCGAATCCACCGCAAAGCCTTTGGCTATGCCATCCAGGGTAATTAACACCGGGCGGCGCAGGCGCGCCTGATGGCCGCGCAGCTCCAGATCTTCTGCATTGCCCACTGCTAAGGGTTGATGTTCGCCGTTAAAAAAATCCTGATCGGGCAAGACACCAGCTTTAACCAGATTGGCGCCCAGGGTGCAGTTAAAGCGTCCCTGGCTGGCGCGGGTCATGGCCTTGGCCAGGCTCAAGCAGCGGTGTGTGAGCGGGTGGCAGTTAATGGCTTGGCCGCGGGCGCGGTTGAGTTGGCTCAGCTCGCTATCCGGCTGATGAAAGCTCATCAGCTGGCCGATAAGTCGAATGCGGGCAAAGGCTTGGGCGAAAGCTTGATCGGCTTGTTTGCCCGGCGCCAGCGCCAGCCCTATTTCGATATAGGTGCCCAGCGCTGGCTGCATGCGTTTGGTGACGTGCAAACTCTGCCCGGTTATTTAGCCAGGGCCAGCTTGTGGATCACCAACAGGCGCTTTACGCCGTCGGTGATATTGCGGCAGGAGAGGGTGGCGCCGCTGATATTGGGAATGTCTTTGTTGAGTTTAAAGGCGTCGCCCAGGGTTTTGCCTTTAAAGTGGTCGCGCCACTCGGCGGTGCGCACCTGGCCGCCGCGGGTTTCGCGGTAGCTGAGCACCTCTATGCCAATCACCTTGCCCTCGGGGCTGATGGCGGCGCCATAGGTAATAAATTCGTGTTTGCCGATAACATCATCGACTAAAAACCAGCCCAGCAGTTGGCCATCTTTTTCGGCGCGCCAGGCCTGTTGGGTGTTGGAGCGCTGGCGAACGCCCGCCTGCTTTTTAATTTCTTTTACCTGCTCATCGCTGAGGTTAATCGCCGCATCCAGAAAAATACTGGCGTTGGGGAAAAGCACTTTTTGCGCCTGGGCAATACTCAGGTAATCCTCGGCCTGGGCTGAGGCAACCATTACACAGGGCGCCAGGGCGGCAAGGGGCAGGGCAACTAAAAAGGGAAGGTCGCGCATAGTTTTACCAGTTAGAAATAGTTTTACCAGATAGAGATAGGTTTGCCAGATAGAGATAGGTTTAGCGGAATAGCTGGCGGAGCTTGGCTCCGCCGTGGACATCAATCAGCGATTAGAAATTTACGCCCAGTTTGAAGCGGATTTCCTGCTCGGTTTTTTCAATCAGGTGCAGGCCGGAGGGCTGGCCGTCATAGGTTTCGCCGCCGCCGCTGATTTGATCGAACCAGGTGAGGGTCCACCAGTATTTTTCGCCGCCGTAGTGCAGGCTGGGGCCGGCAAACAGGGATTCGCGCTCCATAGCCACTTCGGTTTCGTACTCGGTTTCCCACAGGGTTTCGTAGCCGATAAACCAGTTGGGCGCAAAGCGATAGCTGAGGCCGGTACCGGCCCAGAATTCGATTTCCACTTCCATTTCGGTGGGCCATTCAAAGTCTTCTGACAGGCCATCGATAGGCTTGCGCGTGGCGCGGGTGCCTTCGGTGCCGAAGTTGGCGGCCCAAATCAGCTGGCCTTCCATAAAGTACTTTTGCATCTGTACTTCCAGGTCCAGGCTGATGCTGTCCTTGTCGCGACCTGAATGGGGGTCGAGCACCAGGTAGTCCAGGCCAAACATCATCGACAGGCCGAAATCATCCAGCGCCGGGCTGAGGAAGTTGTACTTGCCGTTAACTTCCCAACCGGCGAATTTCAGCCCGTATTTTTCGTCGCCGGGCATATAGCCATCGATGACCAGGCCGTTGGTATCCATGGTTTGGCCTTTAAGTTCAGCGGCGACGGTAAAGCGGTCAGTCACGCCGTATTCCAGTTCGGTGGTGGTGTTAAAGGCGTTGTAGTGGCCGGTGCCCTTACCTTCGCGCTGGGTGACAATTTGGTAAAACTCGTAGGTGCCAGCGGGCAGCACTTCGGCGCCTTTGACATAGCCAAACAGGTTTTCGTCGGCAACAGCAGCAAAGCTCAGCAGGCTGCCAGTGGCGGCCAGGGCCAGCAGATGACGTTTGAACATGAGAACTCCTTGCAGGGGTGGTAATTGGTATGTGTGTGCGGCTGCTAGTCTATAGCATCAGATATTCGCATGCAGGTGAAACTGATTCTTATCAAGAATAAGGTAAAGACTTGTGTTGATCTTGGCGCCAAGCGGCTGAACTTGGTCGCTTAAATCAACATGAGGTGAAAAAACGGGCGGGAGGTTTTAACCAGGGAGGCATAAAAAGCGCAAGGGAAAACGCCAGCATCAAGAACTTTGTTTGTTGCGAATGACCAGGGCGATACCGCCCAAAATTGCTGCGGTGGCCACCAGCAGGCGCAGGCTGAGCATCTCCCCAAGCATGGGCAGCGCCGCCAGAGCGGCAAGTGGTGGCACGCTCAGTTGCAGGCTGGCGGCCTGGGTGGCGCTCCAGTGGTGCAGGACACTGTACCAAAGGGCGTAGCCAAGGCCAGACATAATGGCCCCGGATAATAGCGCGTAAATCATGCCCATATTGGGCGCGCTCAGGCTGTGCGCCAGTTGGCCGCTGAAAACCAGCCCCAGGGCCAGGGCAAACACCAGGCTGCGCACAAAGTTGCCGCAGGTTGTAGCCAGTGGATCCGCGCTTTTAGCCTGCAGCGAATAGAGCCCCCAGGCGACACCGGCAAGCAGCATCAGGCCAGCACCCAGGGGCGCAGGTGCGCTCAAGCCGGGGGAGAGCATATAGAGCAAACCTACCAGTGCCAGCATAAATCCCATCCACTGCCAGACATTCAAGCGTTCGCCCCGGGCTAGGCCAGCGCTGATCATGGTGACCTGCACCGCGGCTAACAGCAGCAGTGCCCCTGTAGCTGCGGACAATTGTATATAGGCAAAAGAGAAGCCCGCGGCGTACACAAACAGCGATAGAGCCGCTATCCAGTTGCCCTGGAGGGGCGCAATCGCCTGCTTCCGATCGCGCCAGCGCACCAGCAGCCAGAGGCTGATTGCACCGGCAAGTAGGCGCAGCAGGGTGAAGCTGGTGGCGTCGATTGGTGTGGTTTGCAGGGCCAGGCGGCAGAGCAGGGAGTTGCCGGCAAAGGCCAGCATGGTCAGGCAGGTAAGTATGAAAAGGGATACTGGCGACATGGCGCAAATTCAGCCGGGTTGGATTCCAGAGTATAGGCATCAAACCCGGCTTTTGGCGCGCTATTTAAGCTGCGCCATCAGGCGACAAGGGGTGCTATTAGTTGTGTTTGGCCTGCTCGGTTTTAACGTAGTTCATGATGTTGACGAAGGTGTCCGTCCAGTAAATATCCTTATGTGCAGCCAGATATTTCACCAGGGTTTCATGGGCCTCGCTGGAGGTAACTATATGGTCGCCGCCTATGCCGTGAAAGGTGAAGTTAATCATGGTGCCCTTGGCGGCAGCGTCTTTCACCAGGGCGATCAGCTGTTCGCCGGTGACATTGTTGGGGAAGTTTACCGGCACCAGATAGGGGTCGAGCTTGTACATATCGGGGACGGCATCACCACCTGCGGCTTTAAAGGCGACGAAGTCGGATTTGAGTCCGCTTAAGTAATCCTGGCCGCCGGCTTTGGTATCTATACAGGGCGCGGTAAAGGTGCGCTGGGTTTTGCCGTCTATCGCGTGCAAAAAGCTGCTGGCCAGGCGCACCTGTTCCTGCATTTGGCTGGGGCTGAGTTTGTCCAGGTCGTGGTCGTCGCTAACCCAGTCGCGCCCGGGGGCGGACTTGGCGCACTGGTGAAACAAACTGTGGTTGCCCAGTTCGTGGCCAGCTTTAGCTGCCGCGCGCCAGTCGTCCAGGCGATTGCTGATAGTGTCGCTGTACATGGCCAGATAAAAAGTGCCTTTCAATCCGTACTTGTTCAGGGTGGGGATGGCATTGTCCAATTGTGAATTCAAGGCGTCGTCGTAGGCGAGACTAACCGCGGCTTTGGCGCCCTTGGGCCAG
>CBIMZH010000250.1:0-4875 GCA_966248255.1 uncultured Cellvibrio sp. | reverse complement strand
ACAGCGCCCATGTATTACTGGCGATAGACTATCTCTGGCACACATGGGCGACGCCCGGGCGAGCCCAATCCTCCCCTGAAGAGGTCCGCGCCTGGGCGCAAAGCTGCGATTGGCAGGGGCTGGAAATAGTGGCCACCGACAAAGGTGGCAGTGACGATCAGCAGGGTATAGTCAGTTTTATCGCTCACTTCCGCCAGGGAGGCAAAAATCATCAGCACCGGGAGATCTCCCGCTTTGTTCGCGAACAGGGCGAATGGCGCTATCTCGACCAGCTTTAACCGCCCAAACCACCACCCCTACGCCAAATTCAGGCGCCAATTCAGGCGCCAGGGGTGAACCACTTCCGCTCACTTTGTGACCTAGCCGCCAGGCTGGATAAATAACTCGCCAGCCAGCATCCAGGGGTTCGACTTAAGCCCAGGGCATCCGTAAAATTTCGCTAACAAATAACACCCATTACCGGCAAAAGCATCTACACTCAAGCTATTGATTTTTGGTTGAAATTGTCGATTTATGTGACAATTTCACAAAATATACCTGGTTCCCAAAATGCACCTAGGCTCGAGCCGCCGTTAAGTACCCATACCTATGAAAATCTTGTTGGTAGAAGACAGCGCCACCCTGCGCCACGCCATGCGCGGCTATATCCTCGATGCAGGCCATGAACCGCTTATAGCCCGCAGCGGCGAAGAGGCGCTGCAGCTGCTGGAAAACACCCCGGTGGACATGATTATCATGGATGTGGAAATGCCAGGGTTAAACGGCTTTGAAACCACTCGCTTGATTCGCGAATGGCTGGGCGGTCACTGGATTCCCATTATTTTTGTTACCGGTCTCAACGAGGACGAAGACTATCGCGAAGGCATAGAAGCAGGTGGCGACGACTACCTGACCAAGCCGGTCAGCCCCATCATTATCAAAGCTAAAATCCGCGCCATGGAGCGGATTGCAGAAATGCGCGACCAGTTAAACAGCCTCAACGCCGAGCTGGAGGCCCTGAGCCAACTGGACAGCCTCACCCAAATATACAACCGCCGTACTTTTAACCAGCTGGCCGAGCAACAGTGGGCCAGTGCCAAGCGCCACCAGCAGCCGGTGAGCGCACTGATGATCGATGTGGACCACTTTAAACTCTACAACGACCACTACGGCCACCCGGCAGGCGATGCCTGCTTAAAGCAAATATCCCAAGCCATTAAAAGCTGTCTGCACCGCTCCGGCGATTTACTTGGCCGCTATGGCGGCGAGGAATTTGTCGTGCTTTTGCCCGAAGCAGATACCGCTGGTGCGCTTCACGTCGCACAAAAAATTAATCAGGCCATTGGCGAATTGCAGCTGCGTCACGATGTCTCCCCCACCTGCAATAAAGTCAGCGCCAGTATTGGCGGCGCCACCTGCGTGCGCACCACCGGCCACAGTTTGGATGAGCTGATTAAAAACGCCGACCGCGCGCTCTATAAAATCAAACGCAGCGGTCGCAACCGCGCCCTGATTGATGAAGTGGTCACCCACAAAACCCTGTTAATTGCCGACGATCAGGGCGACTACAGCCAGCATTTCAGCCAGCTGCTGCAACAGCACTACAACCTGCTGCACTGCGAATCACCGGAGGAGTGTTTGGAGCTGGCACTGGATTTGCGCCCGGATATGATTCTGCTCTCCACCGGCGTAGCCGCCAGCGAAAACAACCTGCTCTGCCAGGAGCTGAAAGAGAACCCCCGCACCGCCGCTATTCCCCTGGCGCTTATGGCGGAACAAAACCCCTACCCCAAGGACAATCCCTGGGGCATAGGCCTGCATTTGGAGAGAGATTTAACCGGGCCCTGCCTGTTGAATCGGATAAATCAGCTGGTGGATTAAGCCTCAACGAAATCATCCCGCGACAGCGGGCTTACCAAGGCGCTCAGCACATGATCGCGCCAGCGACCGTTTATTTTTAAGTAGCGCTGCGCCAAGCCCTCACGCACAAAACCCAAACGCTCCAGCAATGCCGCTGAACGGGTATTTTCCGGCAAATAATTGGCCATCACGCGATTGAGTTTTAGTTGCTCAAATGCAAAATTCAACACTCCCTGGCAAAGCTGTGTCATCACCCCCTGGCCCTGCTGCGCCTGCGCAACGGCATAACCCATATAAGCAGCTTGAAATACGCCGCGGGCGATATTGGTCAGGGAGCAGACAGCGATAATTTTGCCTTGATCGTCAAACGCCGCAAACCAATAGCCGCGATCCGCAGCGGACTCCTGTGCGCGCCTAGCCAGTTCGTCTTGCCAGTAACCGAGCCGATAAAAATTCGCCTCGCGCGTTGGCTCCCAAATGGCCCAGTGATCGCGATTATCTGAGTAAAATTCTA
This sequence comes from uncultured Cellvibrio sp., assembly GCA_966248255.1. Lineage (GTDB taxonomy): Bacteria > Pseudomonadota > Gammaproteobacteria > Pseudomonadales > Cellvibrionaceae > Cellvibrio. Next base: position 2,522 of record CBIMZH010000250.1, on the reverse strand, counting down.
ACAGCGCCTGAGCATCTTCAAGGTGAGTTTGTCGAATGTTCATAATCCCTTATCCAGGAAGTTCATGAAAAAATTCACCGCACATAACCTGCAAGTGGCAAAGATTACAGCCGCTGCAGCTGTTTCTAAAGCAGCCATTTCTAAAGCAAGAGTTACTAAAGCAAGAGTTACTAAAGTAAGAGTTACTAAAGCAATTCTTGTTTAATTAATTGCTTGGCGGAATCGGAAATGGTGGGATTGTCCAGACGATAAATAATTGGAGACTCGGCGCGCAGCTGCTGCAATAATTTTTGATAATGGCTATTAAACAACTTATCCAACTGACCATTGCCGGTAATAATTTCCATACCGCGCTGCACTCTTTCACCCAGTACTTTATCTGTCGGCGTCACATAAAAAACCATGGGAAAAACATAGTAAACCAACAAGCCATGCACCGCCGAAAAATTTTGCGCGCGCTCCGGCGTTAACAGAGTAGCCTCCTCCGCCGCGCTCATAGCGACATAATCAAAGCGTCCAAAGCGCAGCATTTCGAACAGATTGCCAAGATTGGCATCGCTATTTACCTTGTAGCCATTGGCCAGGTAAATATCGCTATCGATCCAGCCTTTTACCTGACCATTGGTTAATTTTTTTAATTCAGTTTCACTGGGTATAAATTGATACTTGGCTAGATTTTTATTGGCAACAAATAGCCGGCGATAGCCCAAGAGGCCCTTATAAAAATCAATATCTATACGCAGCGGTCGCTCCGCCGGGGGAACATCATCCAGATTGCGCCAGGGACCTGGCTGGACATTGATAAATTTGCCACGCAACAGCTCACGGCGAACTCGCTTGGTGGTAAATCTTGCCAGTACCCGTTCGAGTTTATAGTCACCGAACTCTGGCTTGGTGGCCTCCAGTATTGCCTGAAGAACAGCAATTTCATAATCATCGCGACTGGGGGTTGCCCCCCAATCCCAGTAGCGAACCCTTTGCACCTCGGCAAACAAGCTATTGGCCAATAGCCCTAGCAAAATAAATAAAGTCAGTTGTAGCTTGCACCGAAAAACTGTGGCTATTGCCTTCGCTAAGAACATTATTATTCTCGTTATAGTTATTGGGTTCGAACAATTTATAGTGTGCCTGGCGGGAACACCTGGCCTCAACGCCATGCATTAAAGCTTAGCATGACGCTAGTTTTTACAGCAGAGCGAAGCTTGAAATAAAAAAGCCGCTGGCTTTTACCCCAGCGGCCTCTTACAAAATTTACGCTATTGATTGCGCAGCGAATTAAACCAGCGCACTTCCTGCGCGTACTTATCCACCTGATCGGCCACATCCAACACCAGCGCGAAGAGTGCCATGCGCACCAGTACACCATTGTCAGTCTGGCGGAAGATAGCCAGGTTGGGGTTGGTGTTAAGGTCGTTGTCCAGCTCGTTTGCCTCGGCGCGGGAGTCACGCGGCAGCGGGTGCATGATGACCGTGTTGGGTTCGCAGAACTGCGTGTAAATCGACTGGTTCAAGCGGAAGCGGCCGCGATACATATCTGCCTCTTCTTTGCTGGCAAAGCGCTCTTCCTGGATGCGGGTTGAGTAGGCAATATCAATACTGGAGATACTGGTGGGCAGATCTTCGGTGACGGTTACCTTGTGCCCCGCCTTGCGCAGGTCTTCCACTATGTACTCGGGCATGGCCAGCTCTTTGGGCGATACCAGGGTGAGGCTGATATTGCTAAACAGGCACAGGAGTTTACTGAGCGAGTGTACGGTGCGGCCGTGTTTCAGGTCGCCAATCATGGCGATGCGCAGGCCATCAATGGTGCGGCCTTTGGAGCGCAACTCTTTGCGAATGGTGTACAAGTCCAGCAGTGCCTGGGTGGGGTGTTCGTTGGGGCCATCGCCGCCATTAATTACCGGCACCCGGCTGCCCTCGGCAAATTCGGCCACAGAGCCGGATTGCGGGTGACGCATACAAATGACATCGCTGTAACCGGACAATACCCGCGCCGTATCAAACAGGGATTCGCCCTTGGTTAAGGATGAGCTTTCAAAACCGGTGGTCTCACGCACATTGCCGCCCAGCAGGTTAAACGCGGCGCCAAAGCTGACGCGGGTGCGGGTGCTGGGTTCAAAAAACATATTGCCGAGAATGGCGCCTTCGAGTACCCGCGTTACTTTGCGGCGCAGGGCGTAGGGTTCCATGGAGTCAGCCACGTCGAAGATGCGCAGAATATCTTCGCGTTGAAATTGCTGAATGGACAAAATGTGGGCGCCAGTGAAGTTCACGTCAGGTCCTTAGCGGTATACCGCTATTAAAAAGGATGGAAAAAAGCGGCGCTATTTTAATGACAAACCCGCCCTCGGAAAACCGGAAAGATGCGGGCGGAGCAATTTATTCACTCAACTCAGTGGACCGGCTCCAGATGTAGCCTGGCGGTGTCCGCCTGGGCGGTTACCGGCGGCAGCGAAGGCCTTATTTGCGCCAGCGCCTGCTGCGCCGTGGCCCGGTAAGTGGTGAGCTTGCCGCCCATAATC
>CBIMZH010000249.1:0-4887 GCA_966248255.1 uncultured Cellvibrio sp. | reverse complement strand
CCTTAAATCATATTTTTTGAGATTAGAAATGCACATTAATAGCCTGGACTCCCAAAGCCAGCAGGCGCTGGAACATCTAGTAGCCCAATGCGATTTTTTAGAACTGAAAAGCAGCACCGAGGTATATCCCGACGCCAAAGGCTCGGGTCTGCCACTGCTATTGATCAACACCCCACTCTGCAGTGCAAGCCTTGCCCTTCAGGGGGCGCAACTGCTGGAATTTAAAGCGGCCAACGGCGAACCACTCCTGTGGCTTAGCCCCAATTGCGACTTTACCCCGGGCACTGCGCTGCGCGGCGGCATACCTCTGTGCCTGCCCTGGTTTGGCGTAAACCCCCAGGACCCGAGCAAACCCAAACACGGTTTTGCCCGCAATAACCCCTGGCAACTGGCCAATGCCCAGGCCCGCACTGACGGCTCGGTTGAATTGGAGTTTTTATTTGTCAGCGATGCCAGCCCGCTCTTCGCCTATGACTTTTCTGCCGAATTGCGCATGATTCTTGGCGAGAAAATTCGCCTGGAATTAACCATCAATAACACCGATGAACAGGCTTTTGATTGCAGCTGGGTAATGCATTCCTACTTCCCGGTCGCCAAGCTGAGTGACGTGGAGGTGCCAGCGCTGGCTGGTCGCAACTACAAAGACAACTTTGCCAACTATGCAGTTAAGCCACAGACGGGTGCACTCAGGTTTCCAGGCCCGGTAGACAGAGTATTTTTGGGCGTTAACGAGCCGCTGCAAATTCTCAGTAACCCAGGCATCCACATAAACCATGAAAACTGCCCCAGTGTAGTCACCTGGAACCCGGGAGCTGAAGCAGCCAAAGCGATTGGCGATATAGGTGAAGGTCAGGAGGCCTTTTTTGTCTGCGTCGAGCGAGGTGCAGTGCACGAGGAGAGCTGGACTATAGCTGCTGGCAGCAGCCAGTCAGCCTGGATGGAAATTACCCAATCAGCCTAAAGAAAATTTACTAAGGCTAGATAAACAAAGTATAAATAAACAAAGCACCACAGGAAAAAAGCCAGCGTTATTGCTGGCTTTTTTTGTTTTCCAAGTTCGCGATATCCAGGCCATCCATTTTGGCCCTGTTGATCAAGAGTCTATAGCTGTCGCCCTTCTCTTGATGCTCCAGGCCCACCAACAGGTAATTCCAGTCCTTGGCCAGCCAGGCAAAGGTTTTGCGCTCGGATTTGCCGTGAGTACGTGAAATCTTGACACTGTCCACCTTTCCCAATGGCGTTTTGATTTGCTCATCAGGCAGGCGGGCAAAGGGGTAATCTTTTAACTTACCACCGTCAACAATCCAGTAAGTAAACTGCTGCTGCCCGGCGATAATGTCTTCGCGCATCTGCAGCTGATAACTCAAGTCGTCCTGAATCATAAGCTCATCGGGCAAGTCCAGGCTAGCCAGCCTGACCATATCTTTGACTCTATGATTTTGCCAATCAAAAACCAATTCGGCTTTCTTCTCTTTGCCCAACACCTTTTTCTTGTAAGTGTAATGCAAAGGGTAAAAGCGCTTGGCTTGGTCGTCCCACTGCACCAGACTCTGCTCATCAATACTGGCGATCGCCGAGTCGGCGACAAACATGGCCTTGTAGCGATTATCGCCCAAGGCTTCGAGGCTGGATTTTACCTTGATCGAAAAACCGTAATATCTGGCTTTATATTCGTTGTGATAGGTGATTGGATCGGCAAACGCAGATAGGGAAAGGATACTAAAAATAATACTCAGCATTCTGCGTTTCAAAACTCACCCCTAAGATTTGTCAATTCACCAATGAGGCAGCTGGCTGCAGGTGAGGAGACGATTCTGCAGCGGAATTACCCGCGGGAAAAACCTTATCCCATCGCCCGGGCCTAAGCCAGCGCGCAACTAACCATACCGAAAAAATTACCGCGTACCAAGAAAAAATCACATCGCTAAAAAAGTGCCCACCTTGGGCGATGCGCATATATCCGAGCACTCCGCCTGCGAGCAAACTCGCCACCAACCAAAGCCGCGGACGACGACTGACAAACACACCGGCCACCAACAAAAATCCAACCGAGGCGTCGCCGCAAACAAATGAGCAATTCTTACCGCAGGCATCACTAATAACCCAGGCAGAGGTAAATTGACGCTCGCCGCCAAATTCCGCCACCTGAGCCGGGCGCGCCCTGCCCCACTGATCCTTAAGCAATACATTCACCACTAAGCCAGGCCCAACCACAGCCGCCACCAGTAAGAACACCAGACTTTTTCGATGGCGTTTTATATTAAGAGGGTTTGCCTTAATCCAGGTTAAACACAATGCGCACAAGATGATTAAAAGCGCCAGGGCCAACACTTTGCCTAGGTGCTTATGGAGCAGCTCCATCCAACCTTGCTGCGCCCCCCAAAAGCCAGTTTGCGGACTCCACAGGCTTTGACTAATGGCCAAATCAATTTGCGGGAAGAGCAAAAACAGCACAACCAACAGCGGGAATGCGATTTGTGCCAGACGATACACATAGCGAATCATGGGCGATTACCTCCGTGAAAATCTTCAAGCAGCCAGACGTATGCCTTGCGATCCAGACTGGCATATACCGGTACTTTAACTTGGGCCAATAATTGCGCTTTGGTAAAAATACTCGGCAATAATTCCGCCTCTGGCTGACTGGATACCCAGAGAAATTGTCCCCTGGGGTGATTCGCCAAATCGGCGACCAGCTCGTAGTGGTTGGAAATGGATTTGCCCGGGTTATAGATCAGCGGGAAGCGCGCATTTTGATGATTGCGGCCTATGTAAAAGCTCATTTCTGCAAGCATGTCGCGGTTAACCCCCAGCAGCCGCGCCTGAGGGTAGCGGGCAAACTCTGGCGCTATGGCATCCGCCAGGCTTTGCCAGGCTTTAACCCTGAAATAAGGGTCAGTTTTTTTGCTGAGCTCCAGCCCCAAACTGCCAGCGAACCACTGCCAGTGCGACAGCAGCGCGATTAAAAGCACATTCGCTGCAACGCCCGCAAGCAACCACTTCTCCCGCCCCTGCTGCAACCACCATCCAGCGATAAACAAGGCCGCGGCGACATAGGCAAATGCCGCCCAGTTGGCAAAGGCACGGGAGGTAATGGCCAGCACACAAAACAGCGCAACCGGCACCAGGCTAAAGCTGATCAGCAAGGCCAGTGGCGGATTATTTAGCAGGCTGCGCAAGCGCAGCAGTGCTGCCACCAGGCCGGCAAACAGCAGCAGGCCAAAGACACCAAATTGCGCAGCGAAAAATTCGCCAAAATGGGCCGGGTTTATCAGCTGCTTATCAAGCTGGGAAATTTCCGCGGTGTGACGATAGCTGGAGAAGTGATGCTGAAAATTCCACCAGATATTGGGCAAAAATATCAGCCCAGCCAAAAGCGCGGCGACATACAGCCGAGGATTGCGCAACTGTTGCAGCAGCTGCCTGGCAATAAATAAGTGAAACAGCACACAGGGAACAAAAAACACCATAGTGTACTTGCTGAGTAAGCCCATCCCAGTAAACACACCCAGGCCCAGCCAATCCGACCAGCGATTGGAGTCCAGTGCGCGAACATAAAAAAGAATACTTAGCGACCAAAAAAATAGCAGCGGCGCATCGGTGGTGATAAACCAACTGCCAAAGGCCACGACAGGTATGGAGATAAATACCAAAGCGCCAGCCAGGGCGATTAAATATTTACGTGCTGAAAATGCAAACAGCTTAAGCCCAAGGAAATAAATAACCACAGAGGTTAGTGGGTACAGAATTGCCGAGCCCAGGCGCACAGCAAAGACCTCATCGCCAAACAGTGCAGTAGTGATATAAATCAACCAGGCAACCACCGGCGGCTTGGAGTAGTAGCCCCAATCCGGCAGCTGCGCCCAACCCCAGTAATAGGCTTCATCAAAAAACAGATCCACCCCTGCCGCCTGCCTCGACCAAAGGCGCCACAAGCTAAACAACACCAAGACAATTACGAGAATCCATCCGCCCTGGCGGGCATTAACACTGAGCATCACAAACACACACCTGTTCAATAGAGATGTGACTAGTGTGCTAAGAAATTATGACTGTCTGGTTAAAGCGCGGGGGCAAAATGACAGGCAAAAAAAAGCCGCTCACAGGGAGCGGCTTCTTAATCGCAACCTACAACTTAAGCGGGCAGCAATTCTTTAACTGCGTCGCGCTCTTCTTGCAGCTCTTTTTCTGTGGCTTGCATTTTGGCACGAGAGAAATCATTGATGCTCAGGCCCTGAACGATTTCCCAGTCACCGTTTTTGCATACGCATGGGAAGGAGTAAATCAGGCCTTTTTCGATGCCGTAAGAGCCATCGCTGTATACGCCCATGCTCACCCAATCGTTAGCTGGAGTACCCAGAGCCCAATCGCGGATGTGGTTGATAGCGGCGTTGGCCGCAGAAGCGGCAGAAGAAGCACCGCGAGCTGCGATAATGGCTGCACCGCGCTGTTGCACAGTCGGAATGTAATCAGCTTCGTACCAGGCTTGATCAACCAGGCTCAGGGCTGGCTTGCCATCAACCAGGGTGTTGTGCAGGTCTGGGTACTGGGTAGAAGAGTGGTTACCCCAGATCAGCGCCTTGGTGATGTTGTTGATGCTGGTGCCAGTTTTGGTAGCCAGTTGTGACAGCGCGCGGTTGTGGTCCAGGCGAGTCATGGCGGTGAACTGACGTGGGTTGATGTCCGGTGCATTGCGCTGAGCGATCAGGGCATTGGTGTTAGCTGGGTTGCCCACTACCAATACTTTAATGTCGCGAGAGGCGTGGTCGTTGATCGCCTTACCCTGTACCGAGAAGATAGCGGCGTTGGCAGCCAGCAGATCCTTACGCTCCATACCTGGACCACGTGGACGGGCACCTACCAGTAGTGCGTAATCTGTGTCTTTGA
>CBIMZH010000248.1:0-4900 GCA_966248255.1 uncultured Cellvibrio sp. | reverse complement strand
GAAGAAGAGCTAACGACTGATGACGAGCTGGCAACAGAAGAACTCACTACTGACGAAGAGCTAGCCACAGATGATGAGCTGGCCACAGAAGACGAGCTTGCGACAGACGAAGAGCTAACCACAGAGGAGCTGCTTGAGCTGACCGCTGAAGTGGTATCGCCATAGAGCAGGCCGCGGCCATTGGTGCCCAAATACAGGCGACCATAAACGCGTGGGTCACCGGAAATGGCATCGCCAAAGTTACCGTATTGATGCTTGTCATCGTTGATGCGCACCCAGGTGGCTGCCTGGTCGTTGGAGCGGTATACGCCGCGCACGCCATCAACCTTGGCCACTATGTAAATTGCCGGGTAGCTTGCCCCAGGTGCCGCTTTACCAAAGGTGACGTTATCTGCCTCCTCAACGTTGGCGATTTTGGTAAAGCTGGCGCCAGAGTCAGTTGAGTGCCAGAGGCCGTAGGTTGTAGTGCTGCTGCCACCGGCAACCCAAATATCACCTTCGCGACCGTATACCGCTTTGAAGTGACGCGCGGCGGCAGGCAGGTTGCTGGCCGCAGTTGCGCTAAAGCTGGCGCCTTTATTGGTACTCACATAAAAAGTGCCGTTGGCCAGCGCGTAAAATTTATTGGCGTTGGCGCGGTCTGCTTCAACCGTTGCACCAGCGGGCAGAGCGCTAATGGCGGTCCAGTTGCTGCCAAAGGTAGTGGATACAAATACGTTAGCGGCACCGCCTGGCGCCCACACAATCGCTCCGCCATCAGCAGAGAGTGCAACATTACCGCCGGAGGTGACGCCCGCAGGATTTTGTCCCGTCCACCAGCTGCTGCCACCACTGGTGGAAACACCGATAAGGCCGCCGCCATTGTAGTTGCCCACGCGAACCATAGTGGCGGGTGTAAGCTCGGCATAGTCGATGCTGGTGGTGCTGGTCATGTAGGGCGTGGTGTACATGCTGGATGGCACCTGGGTTAAATCTGTGTGCATAAAGCCACCGATATCGCCCAGAGCAGAATACAGTTGCGCGCCGCTTGGCGGGCTAATCACATCCAGCACGGCAGTTTCTTCCAGGCCTTTTACCATGGGCTTAATTAAAATCTGGCCGCCGCCATCCCAGTTGGTAAGGTTCTCTGTGCCGTAAATAGTGGCGCCTGTGCCGTACATTAAACGGTTGGAATTATGTGGATCAATTTCCACGGATTCGTTCATCCAGCCGAGTTTAACAGCGGGCTCGGGGGCAACCGGATTGGTCACACCAAAGTTGAGCCAGGGCACTTCGGTAATATCCTGCGAGTAGCGCAGGCTGCGGCTTGGATAACCGGCCCAATCCCAAATGCGTGTCCAGCTGGCGCCGCCATCGGTAGTGCGGAAGAAGATGGCATCTGGCCACCAGGAAACCTGGGTTGCCACCATCAAGGTGCCCGGGTGCTGGCGGTCGATAGTCAGGCCGCTATAGCCAAAATACAAATCAGAACTGGAGGTGGGAACCGGGCTTATATCTGTCCAGGCAGATGTGTTTGCGTTGAACTTCCACACTTGTCCGGCAGAGCCGTCATAGGGGCCGCCAGTATCGCTGGTTGCTATGTAGAGCAAATCATTTTGCGCGTCGTACACGCCTTTGTGCGCCAGGTAGCCAGTGGGTACACCGGGAACTGGTGCCCAGGTGGCGCCGCCATCGGTGGAGCGATAAACCGGATTATTTTTATCGGCAACACCCAGATAAATAATTTGTGATGCTGAGCCGCTGGTGCCGGAAGTTGGGTCAAAGGTAATCCAGGTTATACCCTGCTGTTGATTTAGATAATCATAGGGATCTGTAGGGTCCTGAGCGTAGGTGCCGGTGTTGGTCATGCTCGCCACTTTGGCCCAGGTAACACCGTAATCGGTAGAGCGCCAAAGGCCATTGCCATTCTCGGCGCCAAAATAAATGATGTTGTTTTTGTTCGGGTCTATCGCCAGGCGTTCGCCTTGGCCGCGACCAGGCATATTGCCGCCTATTTTGAAGGGCAGGGAAGTGGCCTGCCAGGTTTGACCTTTGTCGGTGGAGCGAATGATCGCGCCGTTATTTGGATCCCAAGAGTTGGTGTACATGCCCACTGCCGCATAAACACGATTAGTGTCTATCGGGTCAGTAGCCAAACTCATCACACCATTCCAGCCCCAATTGCTCCAACCTACCCAGTCCAGCATAGGAACCCAGGCATTGGTGCTGGGATTCCAGCGGTAGGCGCCACCAATATCGGTACGCGCGTAAATCAAATCGGATTCTGTTTGGTTAAAGATAATGCCAGGAACAAAACCGCCGCCGTCAATGCGCACATTTTGCCAGTTGTATGCCTCGCTGGTGGCAGCTGAAACACTAAGAGGTACTGCTGAAAGAGCACCTAAAAAGGCGCCGAGGGCCAAGTAGGTTTTGCTGCTGTGAGTGAAGAGTTTCCGCATAGTCATGTTTTTTTCTCCGAAAGAGTTGCGCGATTTTTAAAGCCTTAGAGCCCCAAAATACGCCTGCTGAAATTCAGCGCCCGAGGGAAAAATATTTTTTTATCCATAGTAAAAATCGGATGATTGTGGCGTTAAAAGCCGCAATGTCGATTGCTACACGTAAAAATTTTATGGGTAAAAAATGGCGTCTGAGTTCCAGTTTTTTATATTTAGTCAAATAGAATCCCTGAGCAAAGGCCAGTAAAAGCGCTTTTGCCTGGAGGTTTTTTTGTTGGTTGACTGGAGTGCTTTGCCTGCTCGGCCTGGCACCCTTTTAGGGTTGTAAGTTGTTGATGTTGATTATTTTTATTTTTACAGCATCCTTGAATCGATTTTGTTTTTTGGCAATTTTTTGGTTTAAATGTCCCGCCGGTGCGGCGGTATATTCGCTTTATTATTTTTATTCAAAAAACATTATTTTGTATTTTTAGTTTGCCAAGTTTTGTTTGGCAATAAAAAATTTGTTGCCGGTAAAATTATTCATAGCATACAGATTTGCTTCCTGGCAACTGTGTGCTTAGGTTCACAGTGACGAATTAATTTATTTTTTTCTTCTCTTGCAATTTTGTTGCATATCGAATAATTTTCGCGTCTTCGGTAGTTGTCCAGTCAATAAAAATAAAAATGTACTGACAAAGGCTGAAAGTCTCTCTCCGATTTTTATAGATAAAATTTGGCTCACCAAAGTTTTTTGCCTTCGATAATTTCCTAGGTAATTGCTATCAATCATTGGCTAATACTTGGCAATACAGCAGTGCCCCTGAGAGTTGCGAATATGTTTTTGCAAAAACATATTTGAGGTATGCGTTTTTTTTCGGCTACCAAGCTGTGGCTTGCTGTTTTCCGGTCAGTATTTTGGCTGAAACTGTTTTTGTGTTTTTTATATCTGAGTGGCGTTTAAATTTTCATTTTAGTCTGCAGTAAATTGCTATCTGGCGAATGGCTGTTTTTGCTAGGTGAGTTGATACGTCTGCCTGGGGTTTTGTTCCCTCTACTAGTAGGCGGAATACAATTGGACTGAGTGAAAAGGTTTTAAAAACCTTTTTTGCTTAGAAATAAAAAATCGAAAAAAACAGAAATTTCTCGCCCTTTGTTAATTGTGTCAAAGAAATTGTTTGGTTATTTTATAAAAATGACAGCGCTGTCTTTTTGGGTGAATGCGTAAACATTGGGGCTCATTTGATTTGCGTGAGCCAAATGGCACCTGAGAGGTCGCTGAAATTGGGACGGGTGGATGTAGATAGACAATAACGAGGTTCTGCCCGATTCAAACTTGCTCCCGCTGGGAGTGTTATTGGCAATTTTTCGCCTAGTAGTCATAACAATAATAAAGCGAGATTGCAGCCCCGAAAGGAAATTCGGGTAGGTATTGGCCGGGTGTGTGCCCGTGCCGAAAAAATGAAATTGAATCTGTATATTTTTTCTAAAGAGAATTCTTTGGAGTGGCTGGCTTTTGCCTGAAAAAAGTTGGCGATTTATTGCGTTAATAATTTTTGTGTTTTGTAAGGATTGCGAATTGCATCGGCGACTAAATCACCATGCAATTTGGCTGTGGATTTTGTTCATCGCCTATAGGGAAGTTGTGCCAGGTCGTGTTCGTCTGCCAAGACATCACAACAATAACAGGGGCGGGGTTTCGATTAGTCGAGCCTTAGCTCTCCTCACTGGAATCCAGGAGAAATTAGATGATAATGCCAATAAAAAGAGCCTACGGCTTGGCGACTCTCGTGAGTCTGGGGCTTGTAGCTGCAGCTCAGAGTGCCTCGGCAAGTTGTAACTACAGTATCAGCAATGAGTGGAATACAGGTTTAACTGGAACTATTACCGTAACCAACACCAGCACTGCCGCCGTAAACGGTTGGACAGTGGGTTGGCAATACGCCACTAACCGCATGACCAGTTCATGGAATGCGACCATTACTGGAAGCAACCCATACACGGCTACCAACCTGAGTTGGAACGGCAGCCTGCAGCCAGGTCAAAGCGCCAGCTTTGGTTTTCAAGTTGACAAAAACGGTGGCGCAGCAGAAGTTCCAGCCTTGACTGGCAGCATTTGTAGTGGCCAGGCCAGCTCAAGCTCTTCGGTAGTTTCCAGCAGTTCTTCTTCTGTGGTGAGCAGCTCAAGTTCCTCCGTGGTTTCCAGCAGTTCAGTGGTCAGTTCCAGCTCTGTTGTCAGTTCAAGCAGTTCTGTGGCAAGCGGCCTGGTATGTAACTGGTACGGCACTCGCTACCCAGTGTGCAACACCACCACGTCCGGTTGGGGTTGGGAAAATAATGCCAGCTGTATTGCGGTCAGCACCTGTAACAGCCAGCCAGCGCCCTACGGCGTTGAAGGTGGTAGCTCATCAGTATCCAGCAGCTCTTCATCCGTGGCGAGCAGCAGTTCGTCTTCTGTTGTGAGCAGCAGCTCTTCCTCAGTGATT
>CBIMZH010000247.1:0-4908 GCA_966248255.1 uncultured Cellvibrio sp. | reverse complement strand
GTGGCTGATAGTGCACGACTACCGCGCCGCCCTTGACGAGCTGTCGCACGACAATGTGCAGCTGCTGGCGGCCAAGGAGCACATAGATTTTCTCGCCCAGCACGACCCGTTAACCCGCCTGCCCAACCGCACCAAAGCCCATCGCCAGTTTCGCGAGCTGTTTAACGACCAGGGGCAATCCACCCTGGGCATTATTTTTATCGACCTGGATAACCTTAAGCCGATTAACGACTCCCTCGGCCACCAGGCGGGCGACTCGCTGCTGCAAGAGGTGGCCCGGCGGCTGATTCAATTTACCGGCAATGAAGACCTCACCTGCCGCTACGGCGGCGATGAATTTATTGTGTTCCTGCCCGAGCTTAAATCTGACGATGCCGCCTCCGAGGCCTGCGGCCAGATACTCCAGCTTATTTCCGAGAGCTTCCACTACCGCGATATGGATATTTTTTGCACCTGTTCCATAGGTATCGCCCTGGCGCCTCAGGACGGCCAGGACCTGGACACGCTGATCAAAAAAGCCGATATCGCCATGTATCACTCCAAGGATTCAGGGCGCAACAGCTTCCGGTTTTTCAACCCCGCCATCAGCCGCAATATGCTCGAGCACATCAGCCTGGTATCGAGCATGCGCAAGGCTCTGCAGGAGCAGCAGTTCGAACTTTTTTATCAGCCCAAAATTGATTTAAAACACAACAGCATTTGCGGCTTTGAAGCGCTGCTGCGCTGGCAGCACCCGGAGCAGGGCTTTATCTCCCCCGCGGTATTTATTCCGCTGGCGGAATCCTCCGGTTTGATAGTGCCCCTGGGCGAATGGGTCATTAACCAGGCCTGCCAACAGGCGCGCGCCTGGTGCGATCGCTGGGAGCAGGATTTCAGCCTCGCAGTAAATATCTCCAGCATTCAATTCAAACGCGGCAACCTCGACAACCTGGTGCTCAACGCCCTCACCCGCTACCAATTGCCGCCGCAATACCTGGAGCTGGAACTCACTGAATCACTGTTGATCGACGACAACGAACGGCTCAGCAACACCCTGGCGGCGCTGCGCCGTATGGGCGTGCACCTGTCCATCGACGACTTCGGCACCGGCTATTCCAACCTGGGGTATTTAAAAAAATTCGAAGTGGAATCGCTCAAAATTGACCAGAGTTTTGTGCGCAAAATGGAAGACCACACAGGCGATGCCGCCATAGTTAAAGCCATTATTCAAATGGCCACTAGCCTGGGTTTAAAAACCATCGCCGAAGGGGTGGAGAATGCCGATACCGCCGCCCTGCTGCGCGGCCTGGGCTGCACCCAGGCCCAGGGTTACTACTGGGCCAAGCCGATGAATGCTGCCGACGCCACGCGGTTTTGGGAGGAGTGGGCGAGCAAGCACCCGGTGCAATCTTAATGATGACTTAAATTATTCATCCATTTGCGGCTGATAACGCGGCGAATCACTGGGCCGAACTTTAAGCTCTCTTCCAAAAACATCAGCGCGTAAAGCCAGACAAAACTCAGCGGCGAATAAAACACCGCCAGCACAAAAATCGGCACCCCAAAACACCACATCACAATGCTGTCGGTAATCAGCGTAAAGCGGTTGTCGCCGCCCGCGCGCAGCACGCCGATAATGCGCATCATATTGAGCATTTTTAACCAGGCCAGTGCGCAGAACACGCTCAGGGTATTGAGCAACAATTGCGTGGATTGCGCATCCAGTTGATCAAACACACTGGCGATCCAGGGGCGCATAAAATAGAGCGCCGCCGCCATAACAACTAATAAGCCAATGGTCAGGCGATCAAAAAATCTGTGCAGTTGCCAGGCGTTGTCATTGTTATTGGCGCCCAGCTCGCGGCCCACCAACACCGCCGAGGCATTGGCCAGGCCGATAAACAGCGCAAAAAACGCCGTCTCGATCGGCACCATCACACCCATCACCGCCAGCGCCTGGGTACCGGCAAAACCGGTAACAAAATGGTAAGTGGAATTGCCCACCGCCCAGATGGCGTAGTTGGCCACCAGCGGCATGGAGAAGGCGAGGTAGCGGCGAATATGCTCGCCGTCAAAGCCCAGTTTTAATTGCGCCAGGTTAAGCGCGTAGCGATGATTTTTTAGGTAAACCCAAGCGAGAATAATTGCCAGCTGGGCAATACGTGAAAATAAAGTCGCCCAGGCGGCACCGGCCACACCCAGGGCGGGAAAACCCCAGTGGCCGGCAATCAGTGCGTAGTTGAGCAGAATATTCACCAGCGCCGCGACTGTGCCGGCCATTAACGGCAGCGAGGTTTGCCCCTCGGCGCGCAGCCCGGCCTCGTAGATAGCAATCCACTGGGCCAGAATTAATACCGGGGCGGTAATCACCAAATACTCAGCGGCCAGTGCCACTACCTGAGCGTCCGGGTTAATCCAGCCCACCCAGATATGCGCCGCACCGCCAAAGGCAAGCATAAACGGCAGCATAGTCGCGCTGCCCACCACCAGGGTGACCGCCAGGGTGCGCTGACAGCGGGCGAAGTCGCGCGCACCTATGTATTGCGCCAGCAAAATACTGCAGCCAGTGGCCAGGCCGCTCATCAGCACCAGCAGCAAAAAGTGCATCTTGGCCGCCAGGCCCACAGCGGCTATAGCCGCTGGGCCGAGCACACCCACCATCACCACATCGGCCATGCCTAAAAACGACTGCAACAGCATCTGCGCCGCTACCGGCAGCGCCAGTGCGAGTATGCTGCGCCAAAGCTGGCCGCGCTGGGAAAAATCTAGGCTGGGAAATTGCGGCTGACTCAAGCGCTGGCTCCTGGGCTAAAACAAGGCGCTTATTATAAGTGAGGCAAATTCAGACAAAGGTTAAAAAGTGGTAAGGCGCTTTAAGAATTCGTATGCAATGGCGCTAATTCGCCCGGCATTAACAATTCTTAAGCAGACAAATTGCATTAGCTGGTTAGACTTTTAGCGCTCGGATATTACCCAATACCAAGCAGTAGCGCTGACCAGGGCTTGTTAGCCAATCACCATTTTTACCAACAACTATAAAGTTTTCACCTATGACAGACATTCCACTCGCACCCACTCAACCAGCGCCAGCCAAACCCGACCGCATTCACCTGGTCGACTCACTGCGCGGCTTTGCCCTGCTCGGCTTATTTTTAGTTCACTGCGTAGAGCGCTTTGAACTCTACTGGCTGGACCCAAAACCCGATGCCGTTTTTAATACGGTATTTTTCTTTTTTGCCGGCAAGGCCTATGCGATTTTCGCACTGCTGTTTGGTCTGAGTTTTTTTATCATCATGGATCGCCAGGCGCAAAAGGGCGTGGACTTTACCGGGCGCATTATCTGGCGCTTAACCGTGCTGCTGGGCATAGGTTTTATGCACACGCTTTTGTATCTGGGCGATATTCTGGAAGTGCTGGCACTGATCGGCCTGGTGCTGGTAGTCGCCTGGCGCTGGAGCAATAAATGGCTGTTAATCATCGCTGCCTTTTGCGCGCTGCAACCGGTAATGCTCTTCCACCTTTGGGCGGCCATTACCCAGCAGCCTTTTGCCAATGGCAACCCGCTGCACTGGGAAATGTTCGGCCCCGCCTATGGCAACCTGGCCCACGCCGATTTTTGGGCAACAATTGCCAGCAATGCCTGGACCGGCAACAGCGCCAAACTGATGTTTTTTGTGGAGTCCTGGCGCGGCATTTTATTAATCAGCCTGTTTATGCTTGGCCTGGTATTGGGTCGCAGCGGCTTTTTTAACAACCCGGAAAAATTCACCCGCGGCCGCCGCCAGGTATTTATCGCCGCCCTGTTAGGTTCAATTGTATTTTTCAGCCTGCAAAAATATGTCGATAGCCTGCCCGATGGCAACTTCCAGGGCTTAACCAAATACTATCTGGGCAACCTGCTCGATGCTTACGCCAGCACCTCGATTATGACCTTGTGGGTAGTAATTTTTGTCTGGCTGTATCAACTGCCCAGCATCAGCAGATGGCTGCGCTTGCTCGCCCCCTGCGGCCGCATGAGCCTGAGCATTTATTTACTGCAAGCCATTATCTGTATCCCACTCTTCTATCCCATGGGCCTCAGCTGGTACAACAGCATCAGCTCCGCCAACGCACTTATCTTCGGCTTTATCGTTTACGGCTGCCTGATGGTTTTTGCCCACTGGTGGATAAAACGCTTTTACTACGGACCAGCGGAATGGCTATGGCGAGCGGCAACCTATACAACCTTGAAGGTGCCGTTTAAGCGGTAGGACATTTGGAGTTTTGTAGGGCGGGTTAGCCAGAGGCCTAACCCGCGCAGCTTCAACAATGCGCACATCAAAGCATTAAGTTATTGTGCGCTTGCTGTAGGTCGAAAAAGCCGCAGGCGCCTTCCGACAATAATGAGATGGATTTATGAGAATAAGTCGGAAGGCGCTGCGCTTTTCCGGCCTACGGAATATCCGAATTACGCGTTGTCTGGCCACAATAGCCGCTCAACTTGATCATATTTCTCCGCCACTCTTAGAAACGGCTCAGCCCAGCCACTACTTAAACTAACTTCTTGTAACGGGCCGGTCGGCGCGAACAGAACCGCAACCTCAACTCTTTCAGGCAACGAATAAGAGCTGGCCATATTAAGTAGTTTGTTGATCTCTTTTGTAGCTTCTTCTGAGCCTTCCCAATAAGACCAACAGAACTCATTGCCTGGGATTTGAACTAGTTCAATTACAGATTCCAATACATGAACCAAAGCACCATATGGATCAGACTCATCTATCGATCCGTGTATTAATTCTTTAGTTCGATCTAGTTTCATAGATACTGTTAACGCTTTTATTTGAACCGCAGTAGAGGAGCGAAGCGCCGGAACGTAGGCCCCAAGCCACAGTGGAGCCGACCAAGATGCACTTGTTAGATTTCAATTGGCACCTCTTGTGTATGCAAGCA
>CBIMZH010000246.1:0-4911 GCA_966248255.1 uncultured Cellvibrio sp. | reverse complement strand
ACCAAATGAGCCTGCAGATGATTGGATTGCGGCACCTGCACAGCATCCAATACCAGCATGTCGCCACGACTTACATCTATCTCATCAGTCAGGGTAAGAGTGACAGCCTGACCAGCAAAAGCCTGTTGCAATTCGCCATCAAAGGTAACAATAGATTTTACCTGACTGGATTTACCTGAGGGCAAAGCGCGAACCTTATCACCCACTTTTACTACACCAGAGGCGACATTGCCGCAGAAACCGCGGAAGTTCAAATTGGGGCGATTAACATATTGCACAGGGAAACGGAACTCATCGTAGTTTTTATCACCCGCGATAGACACAGTTTCCAGAATTTCCATCAGTGTTTGCCCTTTGTACCAGGGCGAACGCTCTGAACGATTAACAACGTTATCACCTTCCAGTGCAGAAATAGGCACGAAGATCACATTCTCCATGCCCAGCTTTGCACTAAATTCGAGATAATCTGCTTTGATTTTTTCAAACACAGACTCGTTGAAATCAACTATGTCCATTTTATTGATGGCCACAACTATATGTTTAATGCCCAATAGCGAGGCGATATAGCTGTGGCGACGCGTCTGAGTCATTACACCGTGACGCGCATCAATCAAAATAATGGCTAAATCACAGGTAGATGCACCTGTGGCCATGTTGCGCGTGTACTGCTCATGACCCGGAGTGTCAGCAATAATAAACTTGCGCTTGGCGGTGGAGAAATAGCGGTAAGCCACATCAATGGTGATGCCCTGCTCGCGCTCAGCCTGAAGGCCGTCAACTAACAGCGCCAAGTCAATTTTTTCGCCGGTAGTGCCGTGTTTCACACTGTCGGAACGCACAGCTTCCAGTTGATCTTCATAGATCATTTTTGAATCGTGCAGCAAGCGACCAATCAAGGTACTTTTGCCATCATCCACACTACCGCAAGTCAGAAAACGCAGCAGTTCTTTTTGTTCGTGTTGCGCCAGGTAAGCATCAATGTCCTGGGCGATCAATTCTGATTGGTGACTCATAAGGGTCTCTTTTGCATCACAATATTCGGTGAAAGTTGTTTCGTTGTACAACGAAAACTAGAGCTAACTTTCCAGAAAACTAGAAATAACCTTCCTGCTTTTTCTTTTCCATAGAGCCGGAGCTGTCGTGATCAATCACACGGCCTTGGCGCTCGGAGGTAGTCGTCAGTAGCATCTCTTGAATAATTTCAGGCAAGGTGGTCGCCTCTGACTCAACCGCACCTGTCAATGGATAGCAACCAAGGGTACGGAAACGCACCATTTTTTCTTCGATTTTTTCATTTGGCTCAATCGGCATACGGTCATCATCAACCATAATGAGTGTGCCATTGCGCTCCACCACTGGACGCTTGGCGGCAAAATAAAGCGGAACAATGGGGATGCCTTCCAGATGGATATATTGCCAAATGTCCAACTCGGTCCAGTTGGACAGAGGGAAAACACGAATACTTTCGCCCTTGTCTACACGGCCATTGTAGATATTCCACAATTCCGGGCGCTGATTTTTGGGGTCCCAACGGTGATTCTTGTCACGGAAAGAATAGACTCGCTCTTTCGCACGGGATTTTTCCTCATCGCGACGAGCACCACCAAAGGCGGCATCAAAACCGTACTTGTTCAGCGCCTGCTTAAGTGACTGAGTTTTCATAATATCGGTGTGCTTGGCACTGCCATGGGTAAATGGCCCCACACCCATATCTACACCTTCCTGATTGATATGCACAATCAAGTCCCAACCCAGATCTTTAACTCGCTTATCGCGAAACTCGATCATCTCTTTGAATTTCCAGGTGGTATCCACGTGCATCAAAGGAAATGGGGGCTTGCCTGGGAAAAAGGCCTTCATGGTGAGGTGCATCATTACCGCAGAGTCTTTACCAATGGAGTAAAGCATCACCGGCTTATCAAACTCAGCCGCCACTTCGCGGATGATATGAATACTTTCAGCTTCTAGCTGCTTCAGGTGAGTCAAGTTGTAGACTGACATTAACTGGATACCCGTTGAGAGATTGAATTCGGCCCAAATAGCCGCAATTTTACGCAGCGGCGATTATATAGAGGCTTGGGGAAAAATTAACGACTAATTGTTTCTAAGGTTATACCCTAAGGTTTGATCGCCCTAGCCCTCATCTTTAGAAGCTTTGAGCTGAGCCTGGCGCTGTGCGAGCAGATGGGTAAACTCATCCCTCGCCTCCTTGGCACGACTGAATACGGTTAACAGATACTCGCTGTCTTCCTGTTCAATGCTGGCGCGTAAACGCGACAAGTTGGCAATAAACATATCCATAGAGTCGAGTATGGCGGCACGATTTGCACGCATAATGTCATGCCACATCACCGGATCGCTGGAGGCTATGCGGGTAAAGTCGCGAAAACCACCGGCGGCATAGCGAAATATATTGGGGTTGCCAATATCCTGGGCCAGAGTATCCACCAGCGAGTAGGCGATAACATGAGGCAAGTGACTGGTCGCTGCCAGCACCTCATCGTGCTCTGCCACTGACATGGCCAAAACCTCTGCCCCCACCGACTCCCACATCTGGGTTACCCGCTGCAGGTGCTCGGCCCCAGTGGCGGTATCCGGGGTCAAAATAACCCTGTGTTTTTCATAAAGATTCGGGTTGGCTGCGGTTACACCGCTTTTTTCTGACCCGGCAATCGGATGCCCCAGAACCAGCTGCGCGGGAAGTTCGCCGAAGACACGCAGCGCCGCCTGGGCGACACTGCCCTTGACACTGGCGCCATCCGTTAGGGTTACCGCCGCAGAAACCCAGCGTTTAACATCAGCCAGCACCGACTCAACCGACAAAGTGGGCACGGCGATAAAAATAATGTCTCCAGCGGTCAACTCTGATGCAATCGGCTCCAGCGAGGTGTAAGCGCGATCAACAACCTTATGGGCCAGGGCATCGGCACAGGTCTGCTCACTGCGACCTATACCAATTACCTCGCGACAAATACCGCGCTGCTTAAGGCCCGTCGCCAGACTGCCGCCAATCAGGCCCATGCCCACTACGACAAATTTATTAATCAGGAATGTTGAATCCATAAGAGGCGCTAAAGCACTGCCTTGGGGTAGGAGCCGAGCAACTTGAGGTCCGCACAGCGGGCAGAAACCTCGCGCAAGACTTCACTGATCAGCGGATCCTGAACATGACCAACAAAATCAATAAAGAACACATAGGTCCAGACACCGGTGCGCGATGGACGGGTTTCAACACGCGTCAGATCTATGTTGTGACGGTGGAATGGCTCCAGCAGATTATGGAGCGCACCTGGTTCATTGCGCATGGCGACTACGATTGAAGTCTTATCCACGCCACTGGGCGGCACTGCTTGCGGGCCGATAATTAAAAAGCGTGTGGAATTGTCCGGCTGGTCCTCAATTTTTTCTGCCAGCATGGTTAAACCATACAGCTCCGCCGCCATACTGCCGGCAATAGCCGCTGCGTTCCATTCACCTTTTAAGCGTTTGGCCGCCTCGGCGTTACTGGACACTGCAATACGCTCGGCTTTGGGATAGTGCGAATCCAACCACTTGCGACATTGGGCAAGCGACTGGGAGTGGGAGTAGATACGCGTAATACTTTTCACATGGGTCACATCCGACACCAGCAAGTTGTGATGTATGCGCAGCTCTACTTCGCCACAAATTTTGAGGTTGGAAGCCAAAAAGTTATCCAGGGTATGGGTCACCACACCCTCAGTCGAGTTCTCCACTGGCACCACACCATAGTGCACAGCGCCCGCCTCCACCTCACGAAAAACTTCATCAATCGCCGAAAAAGGCAGAGCAACAGCCGAGTGCCCGAAGTGCTTAAGCGCCGCCTGCTGGGTAAAAGTACCCTCGGGTCCCAAATAAGCGACTTTGACAGGGTTCTCCAGCGCCAAACAAGCGGACATTATCTCGCGAAACAGACGCGCCATCTCTTCATTGCTAAGTGGCCCGGCGTTGCGCTCCATTGCCTTGCGCAACACCTGGGCTTCGCGCTCAGGGCGATAAAACAGGATTTGCGCATCTTCGGGCAAGCCCGCTTTTTTTACTTCAGCGACCTGCTGCGCGCACTCGGCACGCGCAGAAATCAGCTGGGCAATTTCCTCATCTATAGCATCGATTTTATTGCGCAGCGCTAAAAGCTTTTCGGCTTCTGTTGGATTCGACATGAAATTACTCGTCGCTACCTTGTTCAGGAGTTTCATTTGTCTCTGGAGTCACGTCAGACGCTGCATCTTCCGCAGTATCATCGCCCTCTTCAGCATCTGCATTGGCCAGTTCGCGCTTGGCGTTTTCATCGGCGCTCTCTTCGATGCGCTCAAGGCCCTGCATGCGCTCACCATCTTTCAACTTAATCAGGCGTACGCCTTGAGTATTACGGCTGAGCAGACTGACCTCGTCAACGCGCGTGCGCACCATGGTGCCCTGGTCAGAAATCAACATGATCTCCTCACCATCAAACACCTGTACTGCACCTACCAACTCACCGTTACGGTCGGTGGTTTGCATGGCGATTACACCCTGCGAGCCGCGGCCTTTGGCCGGGAACTCGTCAACACTGGTGCGCTTGCCATAGCCGTTTTCACTAACGGTCAGCACCTGACCACCAGCCATAGGAATAACCATACCGATCACGGTTTGACCTTCAGCCATACGGATACCGCGCACACCGCGCGAAGTGCGGCCCATGGGGCGTACTTGCGACTCGCGGAAACGAGCGGCTTTACCTGAGCTGGCAAACAGCACCACATCACAGGCACCGTTGGTAATGGCAGTACCCACCAGGGTATCGCCCTCATCCAGCTCGATGGCACGCTTACCGTTGGCGCGCAGGCTTTGGAATTCGGTCAGCGCAGTCTTTTTAACTGTGCCTTTTTTGGTGGCCATGAAGATGAAGTGATC
>CBIMZH010000245.1:0-4938 GCA_966248255.1 uncultured Cellvibrio sp. | reverse complement strand
TCCGAGCAATACCCGGACGTAAAACTGGATTTGCATTTTCTGGATTCGGAGCAGGCTTATCAGGAGGTGCTGCAAGGCCGCTTTGATTTGGCGCTGGTAACCCTGGCCCTGGAATCCGATTCGCGCATTGCGGTTACCCCGCTCTGGCAAGACGACCTGCAATTTGTCGCCGCGCTAATCCACCCGCTAAGCTCAGCCAAAACATTAAGCCTCGCCGACCTCAGCGGACATCAAGCGATAATGCCCGACACCAACACCTATACCACCCGCCTGATTAAGAACCTGTTTGACAATCAAGGGCTGCCACTGGACATCACCATGGTGACCAACCATTTGGACTTGATAAAAATGATGCTGAGTATCGGCCTCGGCTGGGGGGTATTACCCAGCCGCTTAATTGACGATCAACTCAAGCAACTGCCAGTAGATCAACCGCGCATTTTGCGCCCCCTGGGTTCAATTCATCACCACCAGCGCAGCATTAGCCAGGCAGCAGCTAAGTTTTTACAGCTACTCGAATTAACACCTGCAACTTTGACGACAAACCAGTGAGCTAAAACACAATCCAAGTAAATAACACCCGAATTGTGCAAATCATCAGGCATAAACTGCTAAAATTTTGTCGATGCAAAATGCATTCAATTCCAACAAAAAACTGAGCCGCAAGGTTATTGGCCTCAGTTCAGCACCCAAGACCAAACACACACTATTCAGCCCCAGGACTAAACCATGAACTCACTAAAACTTGCCGCTTTAGTTGCCAGCTGCACTGCCGCCACTCTGGTGGGCACCAGCGCCCAAGCCGATACTATTTTTGGTGTCTACGCGGGCGCAGGTAGCTGGCAGACCGATTATTCAGGTGATGTAGGCCAACCCGCCATCGGCGCCAAAGACCTGGGTATTAAAGACAATAACAATACCTACTACTACATAGCACTGGAGCACCCGATTCCACTGCTACCGAATATTCGCCTGCAACACGAAAACATCAGCCGCAGCCAAAGTGCAACCATTAATCAAAGCTTTGAAATTGACGGCACCGAATTTGACGCAGACACCCAGGTAGACTCAGCGTTTGACCTTAGCTACAACCAGGGCACCCTGTATTACGAAGTGCTGGACAACTGGTTTAATCTGGATCTAGGCCTCACCCTGCGCAAATATTCTGGCTATGTTCGCGCCAACTCCGACTTTGCCAACGCCAAAGTTGATGCCGATCAGACAGTGCCATTAGTTTATGGAAAGTTTCAGTTTGACCTGCCCTTCAGTGGCTTGTCCGCCGGCATAGAAGGCAACTATGTGAAATATCAGGATTCAACCCTGTCGGATTACAGCGCTAAAATCAGCTACCTATTTGACTCGGTATTGGACGCAGGTGTAGAGCTGGGCTACCGCTCCATGACCATCAACCTGGATGACAACGACGTGCAGACCAACCTGGAATTAACTGGCCCTTACGCGGCGGCCATCTTCCATTTTTAATATTTATCCGCCAATGGGGAGTGCACTTTACGCAGTGCATTCCCCATGATCGAGCTCCGCCTGAATTAACTCCGCAAACTAAAGTGCGCCCAGGCGAAAATAAATATTGAAGTTGCCCTCCAGATCAAAACCATAACCCAGGTAAGCTGGCCCCATAGGCGTTTCACCGCCGAAATAAATTACTGCCGAATACAGATCCTCGCCGACCGAATCCTCCAGAGTGTAAGGCTCATTCAGTTGCGCCGACTCAAGCCCCAGGCCCATGCGCAAGTCGCCACTTAAGCCCAGCGGCATTCGACCTATAATGCGCTCCGCGCGCAATTGCGCGTAGCTGGCGCCCCTGGCCCAGAGCTGATCTGTCGCATAGGCAGACATATTGAGAAAGCCGCCGAGAATCGCCGAGTCAAAAATTGGTAAATCGCCCGATAAAGCCTTTTCATAGGAAGCGCGCGCACCGAATACATAATCTCCCAGTGAATAGGCACCACTGATATTTGCCTCCAGTTTTTGGTAATTTTGCTGCGCGGAATTGAAATAGCTCAGATTGCCATTCCAACCTCGTGTGGGGAAATACAAGCGGTCGCGCTGATCAAATAATACCTCGGCCAGCCAGCTACTGAACTCTTCATCCACCGATGGCAGCTGTACCGCCGATACATCGGCACTGCCATCCACCTGATATTTGCGCCAGCCAGCGCGGGCCTGCCCCCAGGTGCCCATATTTCGCCCCAGCACCAGTTCCGAGTAAGTGGTATTTAACTTGAACTCCACCAGCTTACGCTCGCCCTCATAAAGGCTGAATCGATTCCTGGCTTTGACATACCTGGGCTCAAAAAAATACGTTTGTGCCGGATTTAACGGCTGATAAAAATCTATATCCAATGAGGGGTCGCTACCCAGATCAGCAACAGCAAAAAACTCACCGCCATAAGCATTTAACCAGGTGGCGCGGTAGGCACTGCGAAGGTTTACGCCGGCGCCCTCTCGATACTCCTCAACCAGATTAAAACCAAAGGTTAAAACATCCGCGCTCCAGTTTTTTTCCCGCGGCCTTACCTCCAGGCGCTGTCGCCCCTGAACCTGAGTCACCCTGTAGTCAACACTGTCAAAATAGCCTTCGCCATAAATTCGGGTTAAATCGCGTTCAAGTTGAACCCTATCCAGAGGCTGGCCAGTTTGTTGGCGGATCAGGCCAGCAACAAACTGGTCATTCACACGTTTAAGCGGTGAAATAACAATTTCATCGACCACCACTGGCGCACTTGGGCTGGGATTGAGCTGCTCACGCCAGTGCTGATAAGCCATGGGCTGCACCTGAAACGCCTTTAGCTCGGCCAAATGCTGCTCAGCTGCACTGCGCCCCAGCGCAATAGCCTTATCGTAAAGGGCAAAATCTGCAGCGGTCAGTTCACCAAGCTCCGGGGCAATATAAACATCGCCAGGTGCCAGACTGGCAATGGAGCGCTCCACATTCTGCTGAGTGAGTATGCCAATCATCTGCGCTGTCACACTGAGCAGAGAGCCAACCTCCTCTGCCGGTTTTAGCGGCGAACCGACATTCACCGCAATCACCCGAGTGGCCTTACACAACTCCCGCGCCGCCTCCACCGGCAAGTTGTCCACCAAGCCGCCATCAACCAGCTTATGCCCCTGGTATTCGACCGGCGCCATAAGCCCGGGCACCGACATACTTGCGCGCATGGCCTGGCTCAGGCTGCCCGATTTGAACAGCACAGATTTGCCAGTGCCTATATCTGTCGCCACTATGGCAAGAGGCAGGCCCAGGTTTTCGATGCGCCGCTCCCCCTGGTCATCGCCAATTAGCTGATTAAAAAACAACTTAATATTTTCGCCAGCCACCACCCCCGGGGTTAGTTGCGCCCCCTTTTTGGTAAGGCCGACTTCAGTTCCCTGCAGCAACCCCCGGGTAATTTGTTTGCGCCTGTAACTCAACTCGGCATAATCAGCGGCATCCAAAAACATCAGCTTCCAGTCAGCCTGGGCTAATTTGGCGCGCATTTGTCCGGTAGATAGACCTGAGGCATAGGCGCCTGCCACCAATGCCCCCATACTGGTGCCCACCACGCAATCCACGGGAATATGCTCCCGCTCCAACACCTGCAGCACGCCAATATGGGCCGCACCGCGGGCACCGCCGCCGCCGAGCACCAGTGCCGTGCGCTCAGGCGCAGCGGATTCAAGCTCAGCCGAGCAAACACCAAATGCTATAAGACAGGCAAAAATACCCGCGACAACACACAAAGCACGCCGAACGCCCATAGTCCCCATCAGCCCCACATCCGACTCCGTTTAATTTTTTGCGCCAACATTCGCCCACATTTGATCAAATATCACCCAGGGACAAGTGTGCTAATTTCATCATCCACTTAGCACAAGGCTCCTGCGCAAGCCAACTCAAAGAACAATACATCCTAATTCTCATCAATTATTGAACAAAAAAACAAAAACACTCGTCAAATACGGTGAAAATAGGAAATAAAATCATATCAGAGCCATTTTTAGGGTTAATATATTTGCTTTATTGCTTTAATTGAGATTTTTATCCCACACTTTTCCGTTTTTACAGTAAGATGCACATCATCACGAATTCCCCGATGGACGCTATCATGAATAACACGCCGGTCGACAATCTGAATGTAGTTTCCCAAGAACTGCTCATCTCCCCCAGCCTGCTCAAGGACAAAATCCCGCTGAGCGACAAGGCCAAAGAGGTAGTAACCCAGGGGCGCGAAACTATTCGCAATATCCTGGATCGCAAGGATCACCGAATTTTTGTGGTGATTGGCCCCTGCTCTATTCACGATGTCGCCGCCGCTAAAGACTACGCCCAGCGCCTTAAAAAGCTGGCAGAAGACGTTAGCGACACCATTTACATAGTTATGCGTGTCTACTTTGAAAAGCCCCGCACCACCGTTGGCTGGAAAGGGCTGATCAACGACCCTTACCTGGATGACTCCTTCAAAATTGAAGAGGGTTTACATATTGGCCGCCAGCTGCTGCTGGATATTGCCGAACTGGGTCTGCCTGCAGCTACCGAAGCACTCGACCCCATTTCGCCCCAATACCTGCACGACCTGATCAGCTGGTCAGCCATTGGAGCCCGTACTACCGAATCGCAAACCCATCGCGAGATGGCCAGCGGTTTGTCTTCGGCAGTAGGCTTTAAAAATGGTACCGACGGCAGCCTGACAGTGGCCATTAACGCCCTCCAGTCGGTTTCTCGCCCACACCGTTTCCTGGGCATTAACGGTGAAGGTCAGGTAGCGATTATTCATACTGCCGGCAACACCTACGGCCACGTGGTACTGCGCGGCGGCAATGGCAAACCCAATTACGACTCAGTCAGCGTTGCCGTGTGTGAGCAGGAACTGGCCAAGGCAAAGATTCAGCCAAATATTATGGTCGATTGCAGCCACGCCAACTCCAATAAAAACC
>CBIMZH010000244.1:0-4939 GCA_966248255.1 uncultured Cellvibrio sp. | reverse complement strand
GCTCTCTGCAGTTTGGTGTTGGTCGTGGCATCTCTATGGAAGCCGGTAACCTGGCCAACCGCGAAGCTACCCGTCCAACCATTAGCGAAGTAACCTTTTCCAAAGTGGCTGATATTGCTTCTACCTCTTTGTTCAAAGAAGCGGTAACTGGCTCTGCTGGTAAAAAAGTAGTTATCAAATTTGTTCAAACCGGTTCAGACAAACTGGTTGAGTACATGACTTACACTCTGGAAAACTGCCTGGTTAGCGGTTACTCAGTGTCTTCTGATGCTGAAAATGATCCAATCGAGAACATCTCTCTGAGCTTCGCTAAAATCATGGTTAACTACAGTGACTATGATAAGAGCAATAAGTCTGCTACTCCACAGCGCGTGGGCTACGATCTGGCTACTGCCAAGCCTCTGTAAACCGCTGTATTACACTCCTTCGTTCAGGCGAAGGAGTGCTCCCCAGAGTTTATTTTCCCTTTAGGGCAAGGACGTTAGCTTTTCTTGTAAAGGCGCATAAGGTTGCAATGGCATGACAAAACTCTCTCAAGCTAATCGCCTTCTCTCCATATCTGATTTTTCGCTCGGCAAAGATACCTTCCTACTTACCGGTTTTTCCGGCAGTGAAACTATATCCGATCTGTTTCATTTTCATGTGGAAGTGCTGTCCGAAAACCTGGATATAGACCCCAATAAAATTGTGGGCAAAGCGGCAACTATCTGCATTCAAAATGATGTGGGCCGCAAGTTTCATGGATTTGTTAGAAGTTTTGTGTTCGGTGAAATACAGGCAGATAGCCTGCGCCAATACAAAATGGAGCTGGTGCCCTGGCTGTGGTTTCTTTCACAAACCAATGACCACCGTATCTTCCAGGAAAAAACCACCAAAGAGATTGTCAGTCAGGTATTTAAAGACCTGGGCTTTAGTGATTTTGATTTTCGCGCAGCAGGTGGAAAAAAACGCGAGTATTGCGTGCAGCACAACGAAAGTGATCTGCACTTTGTTTCACGGCTGCTGGAAGAAGATGGGATTGCCTATTACTTTACCCACGCCGAGGGCAAGCACACCCTGGTATTGGTGGACCAGCCTAATGCCTATGCCGAAGTCAGCGAAACCAACCTTGAATACTCCAAAGGCAGTGCTCCCCATAGCCAGCTAAATGCCTGGGAGCGGCAGCTTAATTTTAAAAAGGGTAAGTGGACCTTAAATGACTATAACTTTAAGGAGCCCAAAAAAAACCTGACAGCTTCGATTTCATCGAGCAGCTCGCTGCCCAAAAATAGCAATTTTGAACACTACGAATATCCTGCCTATTACGACCCCAGCCTGGGCGCAGAGCTAGTAAAAATCGCCCTTGAATCCGAAGAGTCTGAGCGCGAGCTGGTTTTTGGCGGCGGTAGCTGTGCAAGTTTTTATGCAGGCGGAAAATTCACCCTGGCCAAGCACGCCACCGCCTCACAAAAGGGCAAGTATATTCTTGCTCAAGTTACCCATCAGGCCAGCGACAAAAGCTATTTCTCCGGCGATGAAGGCAGCCCCAGCTACAGCAACAGCTTTATTTGTTTTTCCGCTGATCTACCCTTTAGGCCCAAGCGCAGCCACAAAAAGCCCGTTATGGCAGGCCCTCAGTCGGCGCTGGTGGTTGGCCCCTCGGGTGAAGAAATTTATATCGATGAAGATTGCCGGATTAAAGTTCAATTTATCTGGGACCGCGAAGGCAAAGAGGATGAGCACAGTTCCTGTTTTGTACGCGTAATTCAAAGTTGGGCGGGCAACCAGTGGGGCACTTCATTTATTCCTCGCATCGGACAGGAAGTTATCGTTAATTTCCTTGATGGCGACCCGGATCGCCCGCTGGTGACCGGCGCTGTCTACAACGGCAAAAACAAGCCCACCTATACCTCTAAAACCCAGAGCGGTATAAAAACTCGCTCCACCAAAGGTGGTACGCCGGAAAACTATAACGAGCTACGCTTTGAGGATAAAAAGGGCGAAGAGCAGGTTTACCTTCACGCGGAAAAAGATTTCGATGCTCAGGTTGAGCACAATCAAACTCTGACGGTGGACAACGATCGCACCAAAAGTGTTAAACACGATGAAAACTCATCCATCGACAATGACAGAAACAAGACGGTAGGCAACAACCAAAGCGAGTCTATTGGTAAAAATAAAACTATCGATGTAAAAGAGAATCACACTGAGTCTATTGGTAAAAATATGACATTAAGTGTGGGCAAAAATATCTCCATCGATATTAGTGAAAACCACAGTGAGACCATTGGTAAAAACATGACCATTGGTATCGGCAAAGACCTTAAAGAAACCGTTGAAGGTCAGTACCTGGAAAACGTTACCAAGGAGTACGCCTTAAAAGCCAAAACTATTACCCTTAATGCCGATGATCAAATCACCCTTAAAACGGGTTCTGCATCCATAGTGATGAAGAAAAATGGCGACATCACCATTTCCGGCAAAAACATTAATGTTAAGGGGTCGGGCAATGTAGTACTTAAAGGCAGCAAGGTTACTAATAATTAATTATGGCCATTAAAACTCTGGATGCCCTGGTGGTGGACGTTGAACAGCAGGCTGAAGTTGCCAAAGCCATCTCTGTGGGCGAACTGATTCTGGGCAAATTTTGCGGACATGATCCTCTTGCGCGCGCGCAAGTCGAGTTGTTGGATTACCCGGGAGTAAGGCTGAGTGTTCAATCCTCTATGATTGCTCTGGCAGAGGTAACGGCCGGTGCTGAATTGGCGCTAATGCGTATTGCTGGTGGCAGCGCCGAGTTTGCCGTTATCGGCATGCTGCATCGCCCGCAAGCACTGGTGTTGGATAGAGTCATTAGTGCCACCGAGCAGCAACATGAGCAGGGCGATCAGCAAGTATTTGCTGATGAGCTGGCGGCGCGGCAAAACCTGCTGCCCCTGAGCCTGGATGGCGAAACCCGCTTAATTGAAGCCAACGAGGAATTGGTTCTGCGCTGTGGTGAAGCAAGTATTACCCTTTCCAAAAACGGCAAAATTGCCATTCGTGGCAAATATATTTTGAATCGAGCCACAGGAGTAAATCGCATCCTGGGCGGTTCAGTTCAAGTGAATTAGCAGCTTGTTAGGGCGTAAGGCTAATGCTCCAGCTCACTAATAACACGCCATTTACTGGCGGCTTCCAGTTATTTCCCGATAAAGCGGGTGTAGATACGCTGTTTCTTGTGGTTAAAGCAACGTTTGTTATGGGCGAGCAATTAACCCTTAGCGAACAGCAGTTGCCCATTTATATGCAAGATGAGTACAGCGGTGAGCCGGGTTCTTCCAGCTTAAAAGCAATTGCTGAGGCGCATATTGGCAAGCTGGCAACTGATGTGTTGCTATTTGGTTTTGCCTGCAGCCCAGGTTTAAAACCGGCAAGGGCAATTGATGTAGGCTTAGAAGTAGCTGGTCGGCAAAAAACTGCCAGGGTTTATGGCAATCGAGTTTGGCGCAATGGTGTGCTCTCCGAGCCTGAACCCTTCGCCAATATGCCGCTGAGCTGGGAGCGCGCCTTTGGCGGACAGCGTATGGCAAAGGGCAATCAGCCTGAGGTGTACGCGCAAAATCCGCTGGGCCTCGGTTTTAGTGAGCCGCAAGAAAATAGCCAGGCACCGAATATAGAGCCCTTAAGCAATGGCGGTGGGTTAAATCAAGCCATTGGCTTTGGTCCAATTTGCCCAAGCTGGCCAAGCCGGGCGCAATTTGCTGGCACCTATGATGAGCATTGGCAGCAGCAGCGCGCGCCTTTTTTGCCACAGGATTTTGATAGCCGCTTTTTAAACTCGGCGCCGGCTGATCAAATTTACCCTGGCTTTATGGGCGGCGGTGAATTGATTCGGCTGGTGGGCTTTCATCCCGAGGGCGAACTCAGCTTTAATGTGCCGCGTGTAAATTTGTTGGGCAAGGCGCAAATTGGCAAGCAGATGCACGTGGCAGATTTTGCCTTGGAAACTCTGGCAATGTATCCCAATCAAAAGCAGTTTTCGCTAACCTGGCGCGCAGCCATTGCCTGCCCACGTGGTCCGGCCACAGTTAAATACATGGCAATAAGCCTAAGTCGATGAGGTAGCCTATGGCACAGACAACTTTTGCAAATTGTCGCGGCATTGCGCACAAGGGTAGTGGTGGTTTAAGTGTGGTATTTCCCGATGTGTGCAAAACGCCCACGCCAGGCGGCCCTGTACCTATTCCCTATCCCAATATTGGCAAAGCGGCAGACACCACCAAAGGGCCAAAGTCAGTATTAACCGATGGCAAAATGCCAATGGTTAAGGGCGCTCAGTACTCGACCAGTTGCGGCGATGAACCGGGCACGCTTAAAGGTATTGTCAGTAGCGACCAAAAGGGCGTGTGCGAATTTATGATGTATTCCTTCGATGTAAAATTTGAAGGCAAAAATGTCTGCCGCATGGGCGACCCGCTGTTTCACAACAAAAAAAACATAATGGGTTAAGCAGAGATTCGTCCGTGAACGCATTTTTAGGAAACTGCGAGCTTTTTGCTGATAATGCCTCCTTTCTATGGCAGCTTCGTACTATCGCGGTTAACCAACCTCATTACACCCGGGACGATCTGCTTGAGCTTGATGCGCGAATCGATGCACAGCTCAATGGCTTAATGGTATTACCGGAAGAGTCCTGGAGCATCTGCGAGCAAAACCTGGCGTTAGAACAGCCTGGTGATATTTTTGTCGCCGCGGTGCTCGCCTTCAGGTGCCTGGATGTTGCCAAAATTCAAGCAGCTGTAGAAGCTGGCCTGGCCAACCCGAATGCTACGCCAGGGCTAATTTCTGCCTTGGGTTGGCTGCCGGGGCGATTGGTGCACAGTTGGATTAAAAAATTTCTCACCAGCAAAGATCTTCAGCACAAATACCTGGCTTTGGCCGCCTGCAGTATTCGCCAAGAGAATCCAGAGGATTACCT
>CBIMZH010000243.1:0-4963 GCA_966248255.1 uncultured Cellvibrio sp. | reverse complement strand
TGCTAACTTCTGCGCGCAACTTATCAACATCTTCGCCTTTTTTACCGATCACAATCCCCGGACGGGCAGTGTGAATGGTAATGCGCGCAGTATTAGCGGGGCGTTCAATATCAACGCGGCTAACTGACGCACTAGCAAGCTTCTCCTGAATGTACGCGCGCACTTTCAGGTCGATGTTGAGTTTGTCTGCGTATTCAGTTCCGTCGGCATACCAAACAGAAGTATGCTTCTTGATGATACCCAGACGAATACCGTTTGGATGTACTTTCTGACCCATAACGCGCTCTCTTACTTATCGGCTACTTTAACGGTGATGTGACAAGTGCGCTTGGTAATACGATCGGCACGACCCTTGGCGCGTGGTTTAATACGCTTCAGGCTCACACCTTCGTCTACGAAGATCGTTTTCACTTTCAGTTCGTCAACATCAGCGCCTTCATTGTGCTCGGCGTTTGCAATGGCAGACTCGAGAACCTTCTTAACAATGGCGGCACCTTTTTTGGTGCTGAATGCCAAAATGTCCAAAGCTTCTTCAACGCCCTTGCCGCGAATTTGATCGGCTACCAAACGCGCTTTCTGAGCCGACAGGCGAGCACCGCTTAATTTTGCTGCTACTTCCATCGTTATACCCCTTAGCGCTTCTTGGCTTTTTTATCTGCAGCATGACCGCGGTAGGTGCGGGTTGCAGCAAATTCGCCAAGTTTGTGGCCTACCATTTCTTCGTTAACCAGCACCGGAACATGTTGACGTCCGTTGTGAACCGCCAGAGTCAGGCCGACCATTTCCGGAAGGATCATGGAACGACGCGACCAGGTTTTAATTGGACGACGATCATTATTCGCGATCGCTGCTTCGACCTTCTTAATCAGGTGGAGGTCGATAAAGGGACCTTTTTTCAGTGAACGTGGCACTGTGACTTCCTCTACTCAGATGTTAAGTCGGCGATTATTTTTTATCGCGACGACGAACAATCATGTTATTGGTGCGCTTGTTTTTGCGCGTTTTGTAACCCTTGGTTGGGATACCCCATGGAGACACTGGGTGACGACCACCAGAAGTACGGCCTTCACCACCACCATGCGGGTGATCTACCGGGTTCATCGCAACACCACGAACCGTAGGACGAACACCACGCCAACGCTTGGCACCAGCTTTACCCAATGAACGCAAGTTGTGCTCGGTATTGGAAACTTCACCCAAGGTAGCACGACAGTCGCTCAATACTTTACGCATTTCACCACTGCGCAAACGCAAAGTGGCATAAGCGCCATCCTTCGCAACCAGCTGCGCTGATGCGCCTGCTGAACGCGCGAATTGAGCACCTTTACCAGGCTTCAATTCAACACAATGCACAACACTACCCAAAGGAATATTGCGAATTGGAAGAGTGTTACCAACCTTGATTGCAGCGGCATCACCTGATTCGATCTTGTCGCCAACACTCAGGCCTTTCGGGGCAATAATGTATTGACGCTCACCATCGGCGTAGCAAACCAGCGCAATGTATGCAGTGCGGTTTGGATCGTATTCGATACGCTCAACAACCGCCGGAATTGAATCCTTGTTGCGGCGAAAATCAATAACACGGTAATGCTGTTTGTGACCACCACCAACGTGACGGGTAGTAATACGACCTGCATTGTTGCGACCACCGCTTTTGGATTTCTTATCCAACAGTGGCGCATAAGGATCACCCTTATACAAATCAGGATTTACTACTTTGACTACAAAGCGGCGACCTGGAGAAGTTGGTTTACTTTTTACAATAGCCATCTCAACAATCCCCTTACTCAGCAGCTACTGCAAAGTCGATTTCCTGACCTTGCTCGAGACGTACGTAGGCTTTTTTCCAATCGCTTCTTTTACCTACACCATAACGGGTACGCTTGGTTTTGCCTTTAACGTTCAGTACACGAACAGACTCAACCTTGGTATTGAACAGCGTTTGGACAGCGGCCTTGATTTCTACTTTGCTGGCATCAGCCAACACTTTAAAAACAACCTGATTGCTGGACTCGCCTACCGAAGCAGATTTTTCGGAAACCACGGGGCCTAACAACACTTTATAAATGCGTTCTTGGTTCATCCCAGGATCTCCTCAAATTTTTTCAGAGCAGGAACAGTGACAACAACCTTGTCAAAACCAATCAGACTGACAGGATCAACACCCTGAACATCAGACACACCTACTTTATGCAGGTTGCGCGATGCAAGGTACAGGTTTTCACTGATGTCTTCTGTAACAATCAATACTTCTGACAAATCGTATTGAGCCAGCTTCTCTACCAGCACCTTGGTTTTTGGCGCATCGAGATCAAAGCTCTCTACAACAATCAGACGATCCTGACGATTCAATTCAGAGAGGATGCACTGCAGCGCAGCGCGGTACATTTTCTTATTCAGCTTTTGCTCGAAATCGCGAGGTTTTGCAGCAAAAGTAACGCCGCCGCCACGCCATATCGGACTGCGAATAGTACCCGCACGAGCACGGCCAGTACCTTTTTGGCGCCATGGCTTTTTGCCACCACCAGAAACTTCTGAACGAGTCTTTTGCGCCTTGGTACCCTGACGACCACCAGCCATATAGGCCACAACCGCCTGATGAACCAGATCCTGGTTAAACTCACGACCGAAGGCAACCTCAGATACGCTTACCGTACCTTTAGCGCCGCCGGGACTTACAATTTTTAATTCCATGGTCGATTCCCCTTGGACACTTAACCGTTGGTGCGCGCTTTAACGGCGGGACGAACAATCACATCACCACCGGGGGCACCTGGAATAGCACCCTTCACAAGAAGCAGATTGCGCTCAACATCAACACGAACGATCTCAAGGTTTTGAACGGTTACACGCTCATTACCCAAATGACCAGACATTTTTTTGTTTTTGAAAACGCGACCAGGAGATTGACACTGACCAGTAGAACCCAGAACGCGGTGAGAGCGGGAGTTGCCGTGAGTGGCATCCTGCATACCGAAATTCCAGCGCTTAATACTGCCAGCGAAACCCTTACCTTTTGATGTGCCAGTTACATCTATCAACTGACCAGCAGAAAAAACGTCCAGGGTGATAGAAGAACCAACTTCGAATGCTTCTTGAGCATCGTTGCGCAATTCCAGAACAGCACGGCCAGCTTCAACATTTGCTTTGGCGAAGTGACCAGCTTCAGATTTGGCAACACGGGAGGCACGACGAGACCCAACAGTTACCTGCACCGCAGAATAACCATCAGTGCCTACATTCTTAACCTGAGTAA
Source organism: uncultured Cellvibrio sp. (assembly GCA_966248255.1). Lineage (GTDB taxonomy): Bacteria > Pseudomonadota > Gammaproteobacteria > Pseudomonadales > Cellvibrionaceae > Cellvibrio. The sequence continues at coordinate 1,704 of CBIMZH010000243.1, read as the reverse complement.
CGCGATTAGGCTCAACCTCAATCACAGTTACAGGAATGGAAACACCATCATCCGTAAAAACACGAGTCATACCGGTCTTACGGCCGACAATACCAATCGTCATTTTAATAACCTCTTAGTGTACGGGGCTTTTACCCGCTATGGCCGCCCATTTCAGAGCGTTACACAGTCTAAGCAAATGCTTAGACGTTAAACATTTACTTAACCGAGACTAATTTGTACTTCAACGCCTGCAGCCAGATCCAGCTTCATCAGGGCGTCTACAGTTTTTTCAGTAGGCTCAACTATATCCAGCAAACGCTTATGTGTACGTATCTCGTACTGATCACGCGCGTCTTTGTTAACGTGCGGGGAGATCAATACAGTGAAGCGCTCTTTACGAGTCGGCAGCGGAATCGGACCGCGCACTTGAGCACCTGTACGCTTTGCGGTCTCAACGATCTCTTGAGTAGAGGCATCGATGAGCTTGTGATCGAAAGCCTTCAGGCGAATTCTTATGCGTTGATTCTGCATGTGAACCAAACTCCAATAATATGTTTAAAGAACAACCCTTCCGACCAGACTTTTTCTCACAAAAAAGCACCCTGGTGAAAGGAGGCGCAATTCTAAGTGCGCAACCCAATGCTGTCAACAAAAATCGCCAAATAAATGACCAACCCTTGGACGCCCTAAAACCCTATCAAAATAAAAGGCGGACCCTATAGAGTCCGCCTTTTATAATCTTCAGTTATTACTGAATAATTTTCGCAACAACACCCGCACCTACAGTACGGCCACCTTCACGGATAGCGAAGCGCAAGCCTTCTTCCATCGCAATCGGGTGAATCAGGGTAACAACCATCTTGATGTTGTCGCCTGGCATAACCATCTCTACACCTTCCGGCAACTCTACTGCACCTGTTACGTCAGTAGTACGGAAGTAAAATTGTGGACGGTAACCTTTGAAGAATGGGGTGTGACGACCACCTTCTTCTTTGGACAATACGTACACTTCAGATTCAAACTTGGTGTGTGGGGTCACTGAACCTGGCTTACACAATACTTGACCACGCTCAACGTCATCACGCTTGGTACCACGGAGCAGAATACCCACGTTCTCACCGGCACGACCTTCGTCGAGCAACTTGCGGAACATCTCAACACCGGTACAGGTGGTTTTTTGGGTGTCTTTCAAACCAACAATAGAGATTTCTTCACCAACCTTGATTACACCGCGCTCAACACGACCAGTTACCACGGTACCACGACCAGAGATGGAGAATACGTCTTCTACTGGCATCAGGAATGGCTGGTCAATCGCACGCACTGGCTCTGGAATGTAGCTGTCCAGAGATTCAACCAGCTTACGCACTGCTGAAGTACCCAGGCCATTGTCATCCTGGCCATTCAGGGCCATCAACGCAGAACCAGCGATAATTGGAGTGTCATCACCTGGGAAGTCATAGGTAGAGAGCAGCTCGCGCAATTCCATCTCAACCAATTCCAGCATTTCATTGTATTCATCTGTGCCTACGCCGCCGCAGTCTTCAGCCAGCAGGTCAGCCTTGTTCAGGAATACCACGATGTAAGGTACACCTACCTGACGAGACAGGAGGATGTGCTCACGGGTTTGTGGCATTGGACCGTCGGTCGCACCGCATACCAGGATAGCGCCGTCCATCTGGGCAGCACCGGTGATCATGTTCTTCACATAGTCGGCGTGGC
>CBIMZH010000242.1:0-4963 GCA_966248255.1 uncultured Cellvibrio sp. | reverse complement strand
CGCTCTTCTTTTTACTGGGCGGTTTGCGCGCGCTGGATACTCTGGCCTATTGGAACCTGGGGGTTAAGGATTTATTGCTATCGCTGTCGAGCAATTGCTTTTACCTGTTTGGCTTTAGTTTTTTTCTGCAGGGGCCGCTGCTCTATTGGTTCAGTCGCGCGCAAATGGCGCGCCAGCTGCAAATGCGCCGCCGCGAACTCCTGCATCTGCTGCCTGCTCTTGTTTATCCGTTTTATATCTACGCGATTTATTTTCGTCTGCCCGAGGCGAGCAAGCTCAGCTACCTGGCCGACTGGTCGCTGGTGACGGCCAACCCCTGGTTTGAGGCGCTTATCTGGGCCGAGCGTTTAAGCCTGCTCAGCTACAGCCTGCTCTGTGTCTATCAGTTGCAGCAGTATCTGGCGCATCTGCGCGCTATGCCTGAGGCGCTGCAAAAAGTGGATCTGCAGTGGCTGCGCTTGCTGTTGCTCGGTTTTGTCACCCTCAACCTCTGGACTCTGGCGATGCTGATAGACACCCGCGGTGCGCAGCTGCTCAGCCCCACTTTCTGGGGTGAAATTGAAAGCCATCTGCAATTTATTTACACAGTGGCACTGGTGATTTACCTGCTCAAAAACTCTGCCGGTTTTAATGCAATACGTTTAGAGCACCGCTTGCCGGATACCAGCGAGACACTGCCGCCGCAGCAGCAACTGGTGGAAAAACTGCAGCAGTTTATGCAGCTGCGCAAACCCTATCTGGAACCGCATATCACAGTGGAGCGGCTGGCGGCCAAGTTGGAGGTTTCGCCCAAACTTTTATCCAGCAGCATTAACAGCCAATTGAATATGAATTTTTTTGAATTTATTGGCAGCTATCGCCTGGAGGAGGCCAAACGCAAATTGGCCGACGAACAACTGCGCGATCTGCCTATAGGTGAAATCATGAAGCGCTCTGGCTACAGCAGTAAGTCGGTATTTAATCAGGCGTTTAAAAAATCCCTGGGGGTAACCCCCAGCCACTATCGCCAGCAGTATCTCGGCGCTAAAACGCTGGACTTGAGCGCATGTTAACTACAGCGGCCAATCGCCCTGTGCGCCAGCTAGTCATAGTTGGCGGTGGCACGGCTGGCTGGATGACGGCGGCGGCGCTGGCGCGATTGCTGCCGCGCGATAGCTACCGCATTTGCTTGGTGGAGTCTGAAGCGATTGGCACCGTGGGTGTGGGCGAGGCGACTGTGCCGCATCTGCGCTTTTTTAATCAGTTGCTGGGTTTGGATGAGCAGGAATTTATGCGCGCAACCCAGGCGACTTACAAACTGGGTATTGAACTTTGCGACTGGGGCAAGTTGGGCGATAGCTATATCAACCCCTTTAGCGTTTACGGTCAGTCGCGCGAGGGCATTGCCTTTCATCACTATTGGCTGCGCGCGCAAGCGGAGGGCTGCCCTTTTGCCCTGGGCGAATTTTCCCCCGGTGTGGTAGCGGCCTACGCGCAGAAATTTGCCTATCCGGCGCGCGATCCGCAAGCGCCTATGGCCAAGTATTCCTACGCCTTTCACCTGGACGCCAGCCTCTATGCCAACTGCTTGCGCGACTACAGCGAAGCCAGGGGCGTTGTGCGCGTCGAGGGAAAAATTAACGCAATTGCCTGCGCGCCGGACACAGGTGAAATTACCCAGCTGCAGCTGGACAGCGGCGAACAACTTGCTGGCGATTTTTTTATCGACTGCTCTGGCTTTAGTTCGCTGCTGCTGGGTAAAACCTTAAATGTCGGCTACGAGGATTGGAGTCAGTGGCTGATCTGCGATTCGGCTGTGGCTGTACCCTCGCGCTATTCCGGCGAAGCCTTGCCTTACACCCGCGCCATTGCGCGCACTGCTGGCTGGCAGTGGCAGATTCCACTGCAGCAGCGCGCCGGCAATGGCTATGTGTTTTCCAGCCGCCATCTGGATGCGGCGGATGCCCAGGCGTTTTTGTTAAAAAATCTCCCCGGCGAGCCTTTGGCGCAGCCGCGTCTGCTGAAATTTTGCAGCGGCCGCCGGGTTAAATCCTGGCATAAAAATACCGTGGCCATTGGCCTTGCCAGCGGCTTTTTGGAACCGCTGGAATCCACCAGTATTTACCTGATTCAAGCGGCGATTATGAAGCTGGTGGAAGTCTTTCCGCGTTTTGTTGATGAGCCGCTATTGGCCGATGAATACAACCGCGATCTGGCGATGGAGTACGAGCGAGTCAGGGATTTTTTAATCCTGCACTACCACGCCACCCAGCGCGCGGATTCCGAGTTCTGGAATTACTGTCGGACCATGGACATCCCCGCCAGCCTGCAGCAAAAAATCGATTTGTTTCTCACCCAGGGCGAAGTGGAAAGCTACAGCCGCGGCATGTTTCTCGAGCCCAGTTGGGTGGCGCTTTACCTCGGTCAGGGGCTGCAGCCAAAAGCGTTTCACCCGGGCGCCCGGCAGTTATCCAGCGCGCAATTGCAGCAGTGGCTGGCGGCTTATCGTCTGTATCTGCGCCAGCAGGTGCAGGCCATGCCCGGCCATGCTCAGGCGCTGCAAAACCTGGCCGCGAGCAACCAGCCCTGGCCGCGCGCGGCCATGAGTTTGTACAGCGTATTTTCCTGAGAATTGTTATGAGCAGTGATTCGCAAGCCATTAAAACCTTTGTTATCGCCGGCTCCGGTTTGAGCCTGTGGCTGACGGCCGCCTGCCTGGCGCGAGCGCTGCGCGGCACAGGCATAGGCGTGACGCTGGTGGAGGATTTGCGCTATGGCGATTTTGATGCGCGCTGTGATGCCGGTGTGCCCACCGATATTGCGCTGCTCAATTATTTAGGTGTGGCGCATCAGCAGTGGGTGGCGGCCAGCCAGGGCAGCTACAGATTGGCGCAGCGCTATCTGGGTTGGAGCTACACGCAGCAGGATTATTTTTTGCCCTTTAGCGATCACGGATTTCAATTCGATCAGTTGGATTTTGTTCAGCATTGGCTGCATCAACAAAAAATGGATTCTGGTTTTGGTACTGCCGCAGAGGTTGCCGGGCATTTTGCCCAGTTTTCACTGGCGGCCCAGGCGGCGCGTGGCAATCGCTTTTTGGCGGGCGAGCAAAACTCGCGCTCGCTTTACGCTGGGCTCAAGTTTGGTGTGCAGATCAACAGCGAAAAATATCGCGAGCTGCTCAAGCAGTATGCGCTGGCTAACGGCGTGAATTACTACGCGGCAAAAATTGCCCGGTTCTGCCTGGATGAAACCAGCGGCGCTATAGCGGCGCTGCAACTGGACAGCGAATTTCCCGCAGGCCGTTTTGAAAGCTACCCCGCCGATGGCCGGATTCAGGGTGATTTTTTTATCGACTGCAGCGGTGCCCAGGCGCTGCTGCTGGGCCAGGCATTGGATGTGCGCTTTCACTCGGCGGAAACCCAGCTGCTGGCCAATGCCGCGGCGAGCATGCTGTTGGAAACCGCTCCAGCCGGACCCCAGTCTTTCACCCAGCTGCGTCCCGAGGCAGAGGGCTGGAGCCTGGACATTCAAACCGGGTGTCAACGCCAGCTGGAGTATTTTTTCCACGCCGGCAGCGCCTCCTGTGAGCAAATTATTCAGGGCTTAAATCGCTATGGCGATGCCCGCCAGAGCCTCAGCTTTCGCCCGCTGCAGCTCGGCTGGCGGGACAAATCCTGGCATAAAAACTGTGTCGCCCTGGGCGAGGCGGCGGGCGATATGGGCAGTTTTTTATTTAATAAATTCTACCTGGTGCAAACCCAGTTGCTGCGTTTAATGGCGCTGTTGCCGGCTACGCGGGATTGCGTTGCCCAGGCGGCGGAGTTTAATCGCCAGACCCTGCGCGAAGTTAACCGGGTTGGCGATCTGCACCAGTTGCACTTGCATCTGGGCGCTGGCCTAGCCGGTGAGTTTTGGCAACAGCCAAGGCCTATGCCGGAGGCGTTGCGCGAGCCGGTGCAATTATTTTGCGCGCGCGGCCTTTGGCCGCAGTGCGAGGGCGATCTTATGTCGCCGGGAGTATGGAGCTCATTGTTGTTGGGGGCCGGTCTGCTGCCCCAAGCCTCTCACCCGCTTTTGGATTTGGATAATTCCAGAGCTGCGGGCGAACTGGAAAAAATGCGCCGCCTGATTGGCGATGCCGCTGCGGCTATGCCGCTGTTGCGCGATTATCTTGCGCAAATTGCCCCGGTTGCTGCATCGCAACGGCGGCCGCAACCGGGTTCGAGTTTGCGCTCGACGAGTTCGACTTTAGGAAGTGGCGTTAATCAAGTGAACGCCAACTGATAAATTCGCTCGTCTGAGCCAGTGAATGGGTTAGGGACATTTTGCCTGTGTATGCGGCATTGGTGAGTTTGCCAGCCGCAAATCGCCAGTTTGCAAATAGTAAGACGCTCGAGATGTTGGTTAAACAATAAAGCAGTTCGCTAGATGTTTTTGCAGTTAGCTAAACAGCAGGTCAGTTGCGACTGGTGTTTGGCAGCCAGGGCAGTAATTACTGGGCATAAATCCTAGGGCAGTAAAACGACAACACAACAATGAGGTTAAGTATGAACGGGAGAAGATCAAGCTCGTCGCCTGCGGCAGCTAAGACATTTAAAAAATCGCTGTTAGCGATTTCCATTCTGGCGTTGGGTGCGCCGGTAATGGCGCAATCCGATGCGGGAGACAAAAACCTGGAAGAGGTAGTTGTCACCGGCATGCGCTCCAGTATTGAGAGCGCGCAGGAGTTAAAACGCAACGCCGATACCGTAATCGATGCGATTACCGCCAGCGACATGGGTGCGCTGCCGGATAAGTCGGTTACCGAAGCCCTGCAGCGGGTGCCAGGTGTAACCATCGACCACTTTGCCTCCTCCGATGACCCCAACCACTTTGCCGACGAAGGCACCAGTGTGTTGGTGCGCGGCCTGGATCGCGTGCGCAGTGAGATCAATGGTCGCGATTCCTTCAGTGCCAACCCCTGGGGCGGCCTTAACTACGA
>CBIMZH010000241.1:0-4970 GCA_966248255.1 uncultured Cellvibrio sp. | reverse complement strand
GGTTTTAGCCGGATCCAACCAAACAGTGCCCGTCTCGGTTTTGCCAAACTTGGTGCCATCAGCCTTGGTCACCAGAGGCATGGTCAAACCGAACACGTGACCCGCATGAACACGGCGAGTCAAATCAATTCCACCGGTAATATTGCCCCACTGATCACTGCCACCAATCTGCAAGGTGCACTGATTGCGAGAATAGAGCTCAGCAAAGTCATAAGACTGCAGCAACATATAAGTAAATTCGGTAAAAGAGATACCCTCACCCTCGCGCTCAATGCGCTGCTTTACCGACTCTTTATTAATCATGTTGTTTACAGAAAAATGCTTGCCCACATCGCGCAGGAAGCTCAGAACATCCATGCTGCCAACCCAATCCAGGTTATTCACCACTTCCGCAGAGTTGTCTCCACACTCAAAGTCGACAAATTGACCCACCTGCAACTTGAGCTTGTTTACCCAGCCAGCAACCACATCGGGGGTATTCAGCTTGCGCTCCTGCGCCTTAAAACTGGGATCGCCAATAAGCCCGGTCGCACCGCCAACCAGAGCAATCGGCTTGTGACCCGCCATCTGGAACCGCTTCAACATCAATAAAGGCACCAGACTTCCAATATGCAAACTATCCGCTGTCGGATCAAAACCACAATAAAGAGTGCGGCTAGCGGAATTAAGGTGCTCAGCCAGAGCATCACCACCGGTAACCTGAGCAATCAAGCCTCGCGCCTGCAACTCTTCTAGAAAATTTGTGTCTATAGATGCCATACCAAATAACCAACTATTTAATTTAACTGAGATCCGCCACACAGAACTGGGCAAAAAAGCCGCAAACGATACTCCATATCCCTTTAAATTCAAGACTTAAGCGACGATTTGTTACGAACTTGTGAAGTTTTAAGGTGTTCCTGGCGTATTTTTCTGCTATAAATGCCCTTTGTTGGATCACTTATATATAAAGGCGAGCCTGATTTACTATGCCCTCACGCATGAGCCCAATAAAGAGCATTAAAAAATTGCTCGATGACGCCCAAATTTATGTACCTCAAGGGCATTTGATGGCCTCCGCCTGTCTGTTGGCCGGCCTTGTCGCAGCAGCTGTAATTCCTAGCAATAACGATCAAGTTGACACTATAGCGCAAACCAATATTCAGCTGCCCGCGCTGCCAACTTCGGCAGATATCCTGCCAGAATCCATGGCAAATAATTCCAGCGAAGCGGCGACGCAACCCGTGGCTGCAGCAGAGCCAGAACTGGAAGCAACACCAAGAGCAAAAGAGTTCACCATCCAGCCAGGCGATAACCTATCGCTCATTTTCCGCCGTGCAGGGCTAAGTGATCGCGATATTTACGAGCTATTTAATAGCGCCAAAGAAGCCAAAGCCCTGCGCAGCATTAAGCCTGGCCAAAAGATATCCTTCCTGGTCGAGGGCGAGCAACTTCAGGAACTCACCTATAGCATTAGCCTACTGGACAGCCTCAGCTTTACCCGTACCGATAAAGGCTTCACCTCTACCACTACTGCTCTTAAACCCAATATCAAGTACGGCTTTGCCGAGGGTGTAATCGACAGCTCTCTATATTTGGCAGGCAAACGCGCCGGCCTGAGCAGTGGTCTCACTATGGAGCTGGCCAATATTTTTGGCTGGGATGTCGACTTTGCTCTGGATATCCAAAAGGGCGATTCATTTAAGGTCATGTATGAAGAGCATCACCTTAACGGCAAGCGCATTGGCCACGGCAAGATAGTTGCCGCTGAATTTGTTAACGAAGGAAAAACCTATAAGGCTGTGCGCTACACCAACACAGATGGCGTAAGTCGCTACTACACCCCTGATGGTCGCGGCATGCAAAAAGCCTTTCTGCGCACCCCAATTGAATTTGCACGCATAAGCTCCGGCTTCTCTCTCGGTCGCATGCACCCTGTGTTACATATCATGCGCGCACACAAGGGGACTGATTATGCAGCATCACGTGGCACACCAATCCGCGCCACAGGTGACGGTAAAGTTGCCTTTGCCGGGCGCAAGGGCGGCTTTGGTAACTGCATAGTGATCAACCACGGCAGCGGCTATGAAACACTTTATGGCCATATGAATAACTTCGCCAAAGGCATGAAAGCAGGTACACGCATCAATCAGGGTGACGTGATTGGTTATGTTGGTTCAACGGGGCTAGCCTCAGGCCCTCACCTGCATTACGAATTTCACATTAATGGCCAGGTGCGCAATCCAGTTACCGTACCTCTACCTAAAGCCATGGGCATAGATAAATCCCAATTGGCTAAATTTAATGCCACCACCCATCCGTTGATCGCCCAATTGGATCAATTTAGTGATGCATCCCGCCTGGCTATGGCTAAAGGCGCCAGTACCAGCAACTAATACACCATGGATAAAAGCCACCTTTATATTGGCTTGATGTCAGGAACCAGTGCAGATGCTATTGATGCTGCACTGGTAGACTTTTCCGCTTTTCCCCGCATAGTTGCCACGCATAGCAACCCTTTATCCGAGCAACTGCGCAAGGATATATTTCAACTCTGCCATCCCCACAGCGACTCCATCGACCTCATGGGCAGCCTGGATGTAGAGCTGGGGTTAGCCTTTGCAGACACAGCTAAAGCCATTCTTGCCCGCGCCAATCTGTCTCCAACCGAGATATGCGCAATTGGCAGCCATGGCCAAACCATTCGCCACAGACCGCCGGGCACCTGGACCCAGGGCAAGCCATTCAGTCTGCAAATCGGCGACCCCAACACAATCGCCCACCAAACAGGCATAGTCACTGTCGCGGATTTTCGTCGCAAAGACATGGCAGCCGGGGGTCAAGGCGCCCCGCTTGTGCCCGCCTTTCACAAGGCATTATTTCACTCTCCCGAAGCAAGTCGCGTTCTGGTGAATATTGGTGGCATGGCGAATATCAGCTGGATTCCCGCCGAAGGGCCAGTGCTAGGTTATGACACAGGACCGGGCAATGTCCTTATGGATACCTGGATTAACCTACATCGGGGGCTCAGCTTTGACCAGGAAGGCAGCTGGGCCGCGAGCGCCGAACCTCACCAAGAACTCACCCATCAGCTCTTGGGCCATGGTTTCTTTGCCCAAGCGCACCCCAAAAGCACGGGCAGAGAAGCCTTCAACCTCGAATGGATTCAAGCTGAACTACGGCAATTGGGTTTGGATTTGGCTGCAGCCAGGGTGCAATCCAGCCTGTTACAGCTGACGGTGGATTCGATTGCCGCCGAGATTCGCCGTCTGGGCAATCCGGACCAAGTGATTCTCTGTGGTGGCGGCGCCTATAACACCGAACTTAAGCGCCGCATGGCACAGGCAATCCCCGCGAGCAAAATACTCACAACAGCGGAATTAGGCATAGCACCACAATGGATTGAAGCTATGGCGTTCGCCTGGCTGGCCAGACAAACCATGATGCGCAAGCCCGGCAACCTAAAAGAAGTTACCGGAGCGACAAAAGAAGTGATTCTCGGGGGAATTTACCTGCCTGATTAGGGTAAAACCTTAAGGCAAAAAACCAAGCAAGCTTAAATCGAAAAGGATGAGCCGCAACCACAGGTGCTGGACGCGTTAGGGTTCTGAATTACAAATTTTGCGCCCTGCAGCCCCTCTTCATAATCGACGCGAGCCCCCACCAAATAGGGGTAACTCATAGCATCAACCACAACCTTTATACCGTCTTTCTCAACAATGGAGTCGTCATCAGCAACGGCTTCATCAAAGGTAAAGCCATACTGAAAACCTGAGCAACCGCCGCCAGTCACATAAACTCTCAGCTTCAGCTCTGGGTTATCCTCTTCCTCAATTAAGCTGCGCACCTTGGCAATGGCGCTATCGGTAACACTAACTACTTGAGGAATATAAATTTCGGGGGATGACATCAACTACTCCGGGGGACTCTGGCCAATTAGGCGTCAAATATTATCCCTTTACCTGAGCAAAACAGTCAACTATTCCGCCATTTCCTTGTTGCTGGCAACAAGCTCCAAAGATGCCGCCACTGGCTCGCTGATCAGATTTCCATCTATTTTGGCGCCATTTACGATTTCTATGGCGCTATAGCTGACGGTACCTACAACAACCGCCTTTTTGGCCAATTCCAAATGCTTGCCAGAGTGAATATTGCCCTGAACCCGGCCGTTGATGACAACCACTGGCGAGCGGATTTCGCCCACAACTGTACCGAACTCGGAAACCACCAATTTGGCGTCCTTGGTATCTTCAGCCACTATATTGCCTTCCACCTTGCCCTCTACGTGCAATTCACCCGAGAAAAACAGGTCACCCACAATACGAGTGCCACGTGAAATTAAGGTATGGTTGTTAGATGCCATCTGCGATTCCTATGTTTGGTCAATATACAAATCAATGCCGATCAAGATTTAACCCACTCCAGCTCGTGTGCCACCACCAAAGGGTTGCCCGTAGTCGAAGATTCAACGCGCAATTCAAGATGCAGCGGCTCAAACCCATCTGGCAGGGATATATCTGTCTCTATATTTTCAAAATATTTAAAACTGACCGGGATCTTTTCTGGAAGCGGTGTAGCGCTCGACTGAGCAGCCAACTGGGATAGAGAGAAGGTTTTTTCCTCACCATTCAGATTACCCACCAGATTACAAATCAGGCGCCCATTAAATTCATCGTCGCCTTCGGCCAGCTTTTGCAGCACCAGCTTCAAATGAAACTGCCCAGGCACTGACTTATTTTCCGCTGATCTAAGCGCTTTTATCGAGTATTTGCCAAAACTAATCCCCAGAGGGTTGCGTGACGAGCGGGCTGACATCATCCGATAAACACTGACATCTCGCTCCAGTTGCGCAATTTGTTCGCGGCGGGCAAGCAACTGACGGCGCAGGTCCTCACCCGCTTTGCGATCCACCTCGGCATTCATACTCGCCTGGGTAAGCTGCTGTTGCGCCGATTTAAGTTGCGATTCCAGGTTGGCAATTCGCAGGCGAA
>CBIMZH010000240.1:0-4971 GCA_966248255.1 uncultured Cellvibrio sp. | reverse complement strand
CACCAATAACCGCCAACTGCAGTGCGCGAGGATGAAAATGGGAATTGTAAAGAGCACCCGGATTAAAGCCGCGCGGCAACTGGCCAGCAGATTTGACCGGTAGCTCGCGGTAGCTGTCGAATTTCACATCCAGCGAACCAATAGCACTCACCCTCACCCGATCGCCATCCAGATCTTCCACCACCCAGGACTCAGGCAAAGGCTCAGGCAGCTCACGGCGACGTAACTCAAAACTCAACGGCTGGTTCGCACCAGCTAAATTGGCAGATTTTTGCCAGTGGGCAGCATCCACATCAAAAAAGGTCTTTTCAATACGGCGAATCAGGGTTCCATCCAGCACCTGAGCCCCGAATGCAGCCTCTATTGAGGCCAGGCTCAATACTTGTCCCTCAGCCCCTCTGTATTCACCTTCCTCAAAAACAACCAGCCCCATCATTACCGCCAGGCCAGCCAGGGTCTCCTGACGCTCATTTTCCGGCAGACTCTCAATCACCATGCGCCTATAGGCCTGATGCCCCGAATAGCGACCAGCGGCACTAAAACCACCAAAACCAACCACAATAGGCAGGCGAACCTGGGCAGTAACGGACATAAAATCTCCAAACACTCGAACTCAGCAATATTGGGCGAAAGTGTATTGACTAAAGCAATGATTTTCCCGGTCTTTTTAGCCATAATCATAGGTATTTCAGCCACACCATCAATCGCAATGCATATACCCAACCTAAACATTGGCTTTTTCCTGTGCGAACGCATGCTCGCCACCAGTTGCACCCTGCCTATGGAGATGCTCCTTGCCGCCCAAAGTGCGGCCCAGGTATTACTGCCCAAGGAAAAGCCCTCACAACTGGCTGTACATACCCTGGCACAAACCCGGAGCCCGATTCACACCAGTACCGGGCTTAGCCTGCAACCAGACTTTAGTATTGAAGACAGCATCCACTGGGATCTTATTTACTTACCGGCACTCTGGCGCAACCCCAAACCACTTATTCAGCAACACCAACCAAGTATTCAATGGCTGGCACGGCAACATCAAAATGGCTCGATTATTAGCGCCGTGGGAACCGGGGTTTGCTTTATCGCAGAGACGGGACTGCTCGACGAAAAAGCAGCCACCACCCACTGGCACTACTTTGATCAATTTCACCAAAGTTACCCAGGGGTAGAATTAAAGCGGCAATATTTTATTACCCAGGCAGGCAACCTTTACTGCGCCGCAAGCGTTAACTCGCTTGCTGACCTAACCGTACATTTTATTCAGCGTTTTTTAGGCAAAGCAGTTGCGAGTCATGTGGAGCGCCACTTTTCCCATGAAATTCGCAAATCCTATGAGAGCAGCGGCTTTTTTGAAAATGCACAAAACCCACACCCGGATGAACAAATCACCCAGATTCAAATTTGGCTACAAGATAATTATCACCGCGAAATAATTTTGCCCCAGGTCGCAGAAAGATTTGGCATGAGTGTACGCACACTCAATCGCCGCTTTAAAGCCGCACTAGGCAAAACACCACTCGAATTTTTACAGGAGGTGCGCATCAATACAGCGCGCGATCTATTAAAAACCAGCAACCTCTCCATTAGTGAAATTGCCGACAAAATTGGCTATCAAGATCCCAGCTACTTTACCTTGTTATTTAAAAAGCAATTAGCCACTTCACCTAACGACTACCGTAAAACTGTCCGCGCCAAGTTGTTTTCGCCCTAAATAAAAAAGCCCCTAAAACAAGGGGCTTTTTTACTTTCACTGTTAAGCTGCCTGAGATTCGCCAGTTTTAATTGACTCAAGCTTTTCAGCCGCATTTACACCTATTGGAATACTCCGCGGCTTCATGGACTCTGGAATAATTTTTTTCAAATCGATATGCAATAAACCATTTTCGTAATTTGCCGAGAGCACTTGCACATGATCAGCTAACTGAAAGCGACGTTCGAAACCTCTCGCCGCTATACCCTGATGCAAATAGGTTCGCTTCTGTTGCTCGGCAGCCTTATTACCAGTAACCACCAGATGATTTTGATTGATATCAATAGCAAGTTCAGATTCTGAAAAACCCGCAACCGCCATAGTAATTCGGTACTTATCCTCGCCTGTCAACTCAATATTGTACGGGGGATAACTAGGTTGATTCTGCTCTGCGCGGGACAAATTATCCAAAAGACTGGCCATACGATCAAAGCCAATTGCAGAGCGATACAAAGGAGAAAAATCAAAATTACGCATTTACATATCCTCATTAAGAGCAATATTAATTTTTGTGGCCCATCCGTTGATCGAGCCATTAGTGAATTGCAACCCTCTATCGAGCAGTCACAATTCTTATTTAAGGGCACACTTTTATCTTTCAAGAGACTTTTTAAAAAAATTCGCCTAGTTTAAAAAAATCGACCGGGCAAAAAATTAAACCCAAACCCAATTAACCAGCCCAGCATGCCCCAACCTTCACCAAGACCAACCTCCAGACAAGAGTTCCATTTTCCCCTAAGAACTCAAATATCTGAAAAAACTTGCCAGAGATCAAAATGTTATTAATAAAGTTTTGGGAACACCTTGATATTTGGCTGGGAACTATCAATATTGATAGTGAGGGCCGCCATTAGTCGGCGCATTCAGCCGACAACGTTACTGCCTATACCCTCATCCACACGTTAAGGAGCCTAATGATGAAACCCGCTGTTGACGTTGTTTATCGTGATTTGGATTCTTCTTCTGCACTCAACGAAATCATTCTTAAGAAGCTCGAAAAACTCTCTCGCTATACCGATCAGATCACCCACAGTCGCGTAGTTCTTGACACCCCACACCAGCACAAACACAAAGGCAAACACTTCCGAGCCTCCATAGAGCTGGATTTTAAGGGTCACCCACTCGCCATAACTCATGACGACGAATCAATTCATATTGCCGTTCGCGATGCCTTTAGCAGCGCAGAACGCAAGGTCAAACAATTAGTTGCCCGCCAGCGCGCGGGGCGCTGACTCAAAATTCAAGCAATAAAAAAGCCGGCATATGCCGGCTTTTTTATTGCTGACTAATGACTTAGGCAACTTTTAGCTGCGCGGTCATTTTGGCAATCAAATCATTGAAGCAAGACAGCGACTGCAGGTGAGCATAGATTAACTCCATACCATCGCGCTTGAACAAATCCAGCGCATCCTCATCGCTTATCGCTTTCAGCTTTTCACGCTTAACCACGTAAAAACCGGTCAAATTCAGATTGGTTTGCTCAGCACCCTTAAGGGTAATATTGGCCTGCATAGGCTCGAGCAAACCCAGTTGATGCAATTTTGAACAGAAAGTTTTAGTCAGCTCGGCACGCATATGGTAGTCCTTCAGGAACTCCACCACATCTTTCAAGTGCGCAGTTTGCTCCCCTGATTCTTCAAACAAGCGACGACCTTTTGAACCATCCTTAAATACTGCTTTGCTATCAGCATCAATGCACAATGCCATGGAATCTGAGCCTTTTTCGCCACCGAGAACAAAGGGGTAACGACGGATAAAAGCAGGAATATAACGACTGGCAAAACGACCTTCGGCATCGAGCATAAGGTTTTCGCCTTCCTTAAGGCCCATTAGCGCCAGTGGAATATATTCGCCCTCAACCTGAGTTGCAGAGAAAACAATAGGGAACTCACCCGCAGCAAAAGGAATCTCGGTAGCCAGAACTGGTGAAGAAATAAGGTGAGACACAAAAGAATAATCATCAACCGAGACCGACCAGTTGCGATGCGCGTCGGAAGACAGTGGTTGAATGTTGTCGTAAATCATTAACTGCTTTGCCACAGAAAGAACCTCTTTGTTATTGTCCAGCCAGTAGCTGGTAGAACGGGAAGGCCGAATACTAGCACTTTGACCGTTTTATGCCACTAGCAAACAAAGATTTTTTGGCAAATTGGAAGGGGGAAAACAGGAGAGAAAAATTGGTCGGAACGGCGGGATTCGAACCCACGACCCCCACACCCCCAGTATGGTGCGCTACCTGACTGCGCTACGCTCCGACGCGAACTTTTTTGAGATTCACCAGCAGTGCTGGCTCACTCGAGGGTCGGCATAATACCCTAAATATTTACCTTTGCAAGCTGGAAATACTTGAAAAGGCTGGATATTTAGCCGCAACTCAAACAATGATTAATGAATAAACAGCAAGGGGCAACAACTGATCAACGAGATTTGAGCAAATCCAACACCTGCTCCAAATCACCAATCATTTGCTCTACCAACTGGCCAAACTGATTGTCCTCGGTATGACCTTCATTGGCCATCTGCAGGCGGGCTCCACCAATGGTAAAGCCCTGATCGTAGAGCAAGCTGCGAATTTGACGAATGGTGAGAACATCCTGGCGCTGATAATAGCGACGATTACCGCGACGCTTTACCGGCTTAAGCTGCGGAAACTCCTGCTCCCAGTAGCGGAGCACATGGGGTTTTACCGCGCAAAGCTCGCTAACCTCACCAATGGTGAAGTAGCGCTTGCCAGGTATGACCGGGAGTTCGTCGTTATGACTGGGTTCCAACATAAGCTTCTACTCGCGCCTTCAATTTTTGCCCCGGACGGAAAGTCACAACGCGGCGAGCGCTGATGGGGATTTCCTCGCCGGTTTTTGGATTCCTACCCGGACGCTGGCTTTTGTCGCGCAATTCAAAATTGCCGAACCCAGACAGCTTGACTTGTTCGTTATTTTCCAAGGCGTGGCGTATCTCTTCAAAGAAGAGCTCGACCAACTCTTTGGCTTCACGCTTATTGAGGCCGAGATCCTCATAAAGTTTCTCGGCCAAATCTGCCTTAGTCAGAGCACCATCCGACATACTTATTGTTCCCTATCTGAGGGTGGCGGAAAAATTCGCCTCCAGGTACTTAACAACAGCGTCTATAGAGGCGTTGATCTCATCTTCATTAAGAGTGCGTGATGGATGCTGAAAGGTCAACCCCATAGCGACACTTTTTCTATGTGGATCAATACCTT
>CBIMZH010000239.1:0-4971 GCA_966248255.1 uncultured Cellvibrio sp. | reverse complement strand
TGCTTTGCTTTTGTGTGAGTTCCGCTTACTCGGCTGCTGGCGTTGATTCGCTAACGGCTGCAACTTGTGGTGCTACTACTGTTTCCACTTTTGCTTCTGCGGCTAGAGGCGCAACCACTGGCTCTGCAGCTGGGGCGGCAATGGGTGCCGCTGTCTCTTGCGCAGCAACAGCTTTTACTGGGGCAGGTTTTTTAGCGGCGGGCTTTTTCGCGCTGGCCTTTTTAACTGCAGCTTTTTTGGCGACTGGCGCGGCTTTGGCGGCGGGTTTTTCACTGCTGGCAGCTTTGGCTGCGGCGGCGTTAGCGGCAGCTGCTGGCTTGGCAGTTTTAGCCTTGGCTACTTTTTGTGGTTTTGCTGCTGTGGCCGCTGGCTTTGGTGAGGCTTTTACCTTGGCTGCGGCTTTGCCTGCTTTAACAGGTTTGGCGGCGGCGCTTGCAGCGGCGGGTGCGCTGGCGACGGCTTTTTCTGTCTTGCTGGTTTTTTCTGGTTTACTGGCCTTGGCAGCTTTTTGTGGTTTGGCCGCTTTTTTACTGGCTTTGTCAGCTTTGCCAGATTTTTTTGCGGCTTTTTTACCCTGGCCTAATTCTTTGGCAACTGCCTTGGCAAATTGCTCGGCAGTTTTGCGTGCAGATTTAAGTTCATCTACCCGTTTTTTTGCTGCAGCAAGTGCTTTGGCCTGGGCTTCTGCTTCTTTTTTAACTAGCTGCAAGCGCGCCTTGGCGGCGGCAGTTTTTACGCCTTTGGCCAGCAGGTCGGCCACTTTTTTAGCCGCGCTGCTGGCGGCTTTTTGTGCGGCAGCCAGGGCTTTTTCTGCGGCGGCGAACTCTTGGCTGCGCGCCTTGTCCAAATCCGCGCTGACTTTGGCAATGCTTGCTTCCAGTTCGGCAATGCTGTTCTTAACAATTTTATTGGCGGCCATAAAGGGTTCCTGTGCAGTTAAAAAAGGTCGGGAAAGTGGCGTTGGAAGTGTAAAAAAACACGCATAGAAAACGCGCCGATTGTAGCTGGCCATTGGCAAAAAGTGTATGGGGTTGGCGCCTTGGATTGACCCATCTTAGGGGCGGGCGGAACGGCTTGAGTCCGGTGCTGGCAAAGGCTGTACACAGAGCCGTCGCTGCAGGCCAAAGCTGGGCGCAGCTTTGGGGAATAAGCCACAAAAACGCCGGTAAATTTGCTGCATTTAGGCCGCTGGGGGCGCAATTTTCCTCTGACTTGGTATACCATGCCCACTGCTTTGGCGCGGCAGTGCGAACAGCTGATAGCAGCCCCGGTATTGTCGCCGGGCCAATTATTCGAAAATAGATTACAAATAAAAGGTGCATTATGTTTAACAAACGTTTACTGGTTCTCGGCCTGGTGGCCGTATCTGCGGGTCTGGTGGTCGGCTGTAAAGATGACGCCAAAAAAGCTGATGACGCTACCCAGCTGACGACTCTTGAGCAAAAAGCTAACTACATCATCGGTCAAAACATTGGTCGCAACCTGAAAAACGGCGGCCTGACCATTGAGCCGGATGCTATGGCGCTGGCGCTGAATGATGTTCGCGATGGCAAGCCTTCACGCATCAGCGATGAAGAAATGCAAAAAATCATGCAAGAAGTGCAGGAAAAGGCTATCGCCAAGCAAGAAGAAGAGCAGAAAAAACTGAGCGAAGACAACCTGGCTAAAGGTAAAGCCTTCCTCGAAGAAAACAAAACCAAAGAAGGTGTAATGACCACCGAGAGCGGTCTGCAGTATAAAGTGGTTAGCGCTGGCACTGGTGCCAAGCCAAAGTCTACTGACACTGTCACTGTTAACTACACCGGCAAGCTGATTGATGGCACCGTGTTTGACAGCTCCGAGAAGCACGGCCAAGCCGCTACCTTCCCACTGGATGGTGTTATTCCAGGTTGGACCGAAGGCTTGCAGCTGATGCCAAAAGGTTCCAAATACGAGTTCTACATTCCTTCCGAACTGGCTTACGGTTCAGGCGGTCAGGGTCCAATTCCTCCTTCATCTACCCTGGTATTTGAAGTGGAACTGCTCGACATAGCTGCGCCAGAAGCGGCTAAATAAGCCAATTCCCAGCGATAAAAAAACCCGCGCTTTGCGGGTTTTTTTATGCGCGAAATTTGCCGGCGGCTAGTTAGCCATTGACCAGGTCGCGGTGTGATGTATGCAGTACCGAGATCATACGGTCTTCGGCACTAAAGCGGGTTTCCAGGGTTTCACCCAGTTGTGACAGATCCGGGGTCAGGCTGGCGAGGTCGTCAGTCTCCAGATACTTGTCATTAAAATCGAGAATCCACTCGGTGGTTTTATCCACTTGATTGTAAAGTTTACCCGCCTCTTGCAGCGCATCTTCATCGTCGAACTCACGGCCTTCGCTCATCAGTTTGTCGTAAATTTCGAAGTGGCCGGCAGAGACATAGTCGACCAGGATTTGGCAGAGGTTGCGCAGTTGTTCGCCGCGGTAGGTGTCGTTGGTTGGTGCTGGGTCTTCGCTGCTTAGGGCGCAGTATTGCACCAGCATTTGCTGGCGTTCTTCCAGCCAACGGTCGATGATTTCGCTGACACCGCCCCAGCGCTCTTTGGCATCTTTACAATTTTCTAGCATGATATTTCCTGTTATTTGCCACAACTTTTAGCCTCAAAGGACAGGGCCAAGGTCGCCACAATAGGCCATCTTATCCAGCAGGGCAAGATGGCGGGGGTAATTGCCAGCTGGCACCTAAGCTTTGCGAACAGCTTGGAATATATTGGCGAGAATTAAACCAATAAATGCCATAAGCGACCATTTGGGGATGCTTAAACCAAAGATTTTTTGCACTTCGGCACAGCTGCCATCGCCTTGCAGCAACGCCTGGAATACATCGTAAAGGGGAAAGTTTTCCAGCATATAAGCAATGCTGGCACCGCAGGCGGGCACCTGGTCGGCGGGCAGGCTTTGCAGCCAGATCTGGCGCCCGGCAAAGGCGGCACCGGCTATGGCGCTGAGAATCCCGAGAGCGGCGTAAACGCGACGGCCCAGGGTGTTGGGGTGATGCAAAAAGGCCATCAGGCCGAGCAATCCGGTCAGGATAAAAAACACCCGCTGGGTAATACACAGGGGGCAGGGTTCCAGCTTCATGACATGTTCTATATAGACAGCGGCGAGGATAAGGGCGACAACGGCGAGAAATATTCCCAGGTTAGTTATACGTATGCTTGGCATCTTGTGTCCTTAGGGATTGGTCTTGGGGTTTGGAAATCGGCTTATGGTATTTAAGCCGGCTCGGTCGAACCAGCCTTTTGCGCTCAAAGTGTCATTTTTTGCGACTCAATGGTCTATGCTAGGGCCTGTTAGTCCCAGGCTGAGCGCGCCGGATTAAAAGGTGCAGAGCTGCTCGCGTTTGTCAGAACAAGCTTTGCCTCAGGCGCAGAAAACCTTGGATTTTGTCAGGAACAACAAGTTTCACCCTATGGATCGAATTTATGAATAAAACCCGCATCAGTCAGGTGTTAGCTTTGCTTGCCGCAGTGACCAGCAGTGAGCTAAGCGCCAGCTCCGGCGGCAATGCGCCTGCCGAAGGCATTAACTATATTGCGGTCAGCCCGCCGCTGGTGGTGAATTATGGTGGCCCCAGTCAGGGGCGCACCCGCTACATTAAAGCCGAGCTTTCCATTCGCACCGAAAACGCCGCCGATGCCACCGAGGTTATTCACCATTTGCCGCTGATTCGCGACAAGCTTATCAGCCTGATCAGCGCGCAAACCGAAGAGCAAATCAGCTCCCCCGATGGTAAGGAAAAACTGCGCGCTCAGGCCTTGCGCGAGATCAACCTTGCCATACATGCGGTGGAGTTCGGCGCGCAAGCGGTTGCCCATCAGCCAGCCAAAGCTGAGGCGGGCGCAGACCCTCATCATCCCGAAGCCGCGGCAGATGCTCATGGCGAGCCGGCTAAAGCCCATGACGCTGAACCAGCCCATGGCGAAGAGCACCCTGGCCCGGCCTCGGATTTATTCTTCAATAACTTTGTTGTGCAGAAATAGGCGCTGAGCCGTGGCCTCTGATCAGGAATTTGTCGATTATCTCCTGGATCAGATGCAGGGTGCAGGCAGCCTGCGCCAGCGCAAAATGTTTGGTGAATACGCCATCTACTGCGATGACAAGGTGGTGGCGCTGGTGTGCGATAACCAGCTGTTTGTGAAACCTACAGCCGCAGGTAAAGCGGCTGTGGTTGCGGCTGGGGTGCTGCGCGAAGCGCCCGCTTATCCCGGCGCTAAACCCAGTTTACTCATTGAAAGCCTTTACGAAGACGGCGACTGGCTGTGTCAGTTGATCCGTATCACCGCCGCGGAATTACCCGCGCCCAGCCCCAAAAAGCCAAAAAAGGCGAAAGCCAGTAAAGCTTCGCCCCAATCTTGAGATCTCAGCAGCCGCAGCTGCAGCCGCGATACTGCGCGTAATAACTGGCCAGATAGTCATCAAAGGGCTGATCGCTCTGCGCTTGTTCCAGCGCTGCTTGATCCGCCAGCGACTGCTGCGCCATAGCGCTGTAGGCCTCAGTGGTTTCCCCATCGAGCGGCTGTGCCGCAAAGTGCTGGCGATGCTGCTCGGCCAGCTGTTGGCTCAGCTGATTAAAACTGAGTTGACCCTCGCCCATAGCGGCCAGGAACTGCGCAGAGGGGGTGAGCTCCGGCTGGGTCAGCTTGGCTTTTTGCTCGGCGACAGCCTGAGTAAAGCTGGTTGTGCTGTAAGCGCTAGTCAGCAGCTGCGCGCAGGTGTGCATTTGCTCCAACAGCTCAGCGGCCCATACGCCTAAAGGCAGGCTGGTATCGCCCGCCAGTAGCTGCAGTTCCGGGTCGCGGCCGCGGTTGACCACCAGCTTCTGGTTGGTTTGGATCTGCGCAAACTCGCGCGCATCTGTATCCGGGCTGGGGCTGAGAATACAAAACAGCAAGAAGGCATCCATCACCCTTATCTGCTCCGCAGTTATGCCCAGTGGCTCA
>CBIMZH010000238.1:0-4979 GCA_966248255.1 uncultured Cellvibrio sp. | reverse complement strand
CCATTGATAGAAGGGCAATACATTGGCACTTTTACTGGGGCTGACGGCATCGCGCAGTTTGCGCAATATATTGGTTTTAGCGGCGAGCGAATTCATGACGGATCACCTGATTTGGTTGCTGCTTTGCGACGCAGTAATTCATGTAAGGGTTGAGGTGCAGGGGTTGGTGTGGTGCGCCCTGTATTCCAGGGGCTGGGTAACAGGCGTACCAGTGCGCGACAACGACCGAGAATAGACGTGGATAAATGATAGAGTTTGGGGCTGCGGCACAGCCAACTCCAGAAGCTCCAAAAACTGGCTTCCATTTTTTTGCGCGAGCTACCTGCTCCGCGCAGTTTTTTATCCTTGCTATCGCTGCCCAAATTCGCTTGCTTACGCAGGCGCTGCAACAGCTGTGGAATAGGGATGTTTACCGGGCAAACTTCTTCACAGGCACCGCAGAGTGAAGAGGCAGTGGGTAAATCCTTGGTGTGATCCAGGCCGAGTAGGTGGGGCGAAATAATTTTGCCAATGGGACCTGGGTAGACAGTGCCATAGGCGTGACCGCCAATGCGCGTGTACACCGGGCAGTGATTCATACAGGCACCGCAGCGAATACATTGCAGGGTCGCGCGGAATTGCTCGTCGGCATAGGCCTGGGTGCGGCCATTGTCGATTAAAACAAGGTGTACTTCATCCGGGCCGTCACGCTCATCCGCCTTGCGCGGGCTGGTAATCATATTGAAGTAAGTGGTAATGATCTGCCCGGTAGCGGAGCGGGTGAGCAGGCTGAGTAGTGGTGGAATATCCGCCAGTTTCTCCACAACCTTTTCGATACCCGCCACGGCTATATGTACTGGCGGAATTGTGGTGCTCATACGCCCATTGCCTTCGTTTTCCACCAGGCAGAGGGTGCCGGTTTCGGCTACGGCAAAGTTAACGCCAGTGATACCAATATCGGCGTGTAAAAAGCGTTGACGCAGTTGACTGCGGCCAACATGAATTAAGGCATCCACATCAGTGGTATAAGGCACGCCGACTTTATCGGCAAACAGCTGGCCAATTTCTTCGGCATTTTTGTGAATTGCCGGCATGATGATGTGCGAAGGATGCTCGCCCGCCAGCTGCACAATATATTCACCCATATCGGATTCGATACAGGACTTGCCCCGGGCTTCCAGATAGGTGTTAAGGCCAATTTCCTCGGTGGCCATAGACTTGCCTTTAACGACTTGCCTGCCCTGGTGACTATCGATAATTTGATTGATCAGCTCGTTAGCTTGCTCTTTGGTTTCCGCCCAGTGCACGCGAATACCATTAGCCTGGCAGCGCTGTTCTAATTGTTCCAGCAGCTCAGGCAACTTACTCAGCGCTGCCTTTTTAATGGCCTCGCCACGGGCCTGTAGATTTTTAAAGTCATCCAATTGTGGGAAAAGATTAGCGCGCTTTTTTTGCAAAAAATCCATGGCACCGCGAAAGTTTTTGCGGATTACCGGATTGGCCAGGGCCTCACGGGCCTGGGCTTTAAAATTTTCTGGCTGAGTCTGCATGCTAGTCTCCTTGGGGCAGGGTGCGCTGGCGCAAATAGCTGGCGAGATGCACTCCGCGCAGAGATTCTTTCTGGTGTTCCAGGGTGCAATTGATATTGAGCATGCAACCCCAGTCGGTGCTGACAAAACGGTCACTTTGGGTGTCGCAGATATGGCGGGCTTTGTCCTGTGCCATGGCCGAGGATATATCTGCCTGCTTCACCGAAAAGGTACCGCCGAAACCACAGCACTCGGTGGCATAGGCCTGGTCTACAAGTTCGACCTGTGACAACTGCTGTAGCAGTGCCACGCCCGTGTCATGAATGCCCATTTCACGTCTGCCCGAGCAGGAGGTGTGCAGGGTGATGCGCTCCTGGGGGCCAAGGTCGGTCAATTTAATATTGAGGCTGTGCACCAGGAACTCGCTAAATTCAAAAATGCGCTCGGCAAAGCGTGCAACTTCTTCGTCCTCGGGCGCCAGCTCCAGGTAATGTTTACGCATCATGCCGCCGCAGGAGCCAGACAAAATAATGATGGGTAGCGCTTCGGGGAAAAGCGCCATTTGGCTGCGCGCTACCGCTAGTGCTTGATCTGTGTAACCGGAGTGGTAAGCCGGCTGGCCACAACAGGTCTGGGCCATGGGGTAGAGCACCTCTATGCCCTGGGCTTCGAGCAGGGCTATGGCATCCAGCCCGGATTCAGGTGCGAAGGAGTTCACCAGACAGGTGCCGTAGAGGTAGACCTTGTTCGGTCTTGAGGGGAAAAGTTTGATGCTATTGCTCATGACTCAACCTGATTGAAGTGGCCGATTTTCTTAGTAAAACCATCATAGCATGATTGAATATAATTGAAAAAGAATGGAAATGATTATTTAATGGTGCAATTCTGAATTTTTTATGTAATTATTGATTGGCAACTTAAGGGGCCCTTTGGGCGCCCTTGTATCAGTTCCAATAATGAGTCGGCACTTAAATTTGAGTGTCGTGGAGAATAAAAATGACTGCAAATCCCTTGCTCGGAGTTGTCTTTCACTGGCTGGGCGGCCTTTTTTCGGCCAGCTTTTACGTTCCATACAAGCGCATTCGCCTCTGGTCCTGGGAGGTATTCTGGCTTACCGGTGGGTTATTCAGTTGGGTGTTTTGCCCCTGGTTTTTCGCCTACATACAGACAGAGCAATTGTTGCCAGTGCTGTCCGGTACCTCACTGGCGGTACTGCGCGAGTGTTATCTCTGGGGGCTGGGTTGGGGTTTTGGTGGCCTGACCTTTGGCTTGGCCGTGCGCTACATGGGTATCTCTTCGGGCATGGCCATAGTACTTGGCCTGACCACTGTGTTAGGTACCCTTGGCCCACCATTGTTTAATGGCACTTTAGGTAATGTATTGAGCACCATTAGCGGTCAAATTGCCTTTGGCGCTGTGTTTATCACCCTGGGTGGTGTGTATCTGGTAGCGCGCGCGACCAATGAGCGCAATAAAGCAGTGGCCGCCCATGAAAAAGTGCAAATTTCCCATGGCGAAAAGCCCGAGCACCATGATGAAGGCTCTATTGATATTAAAAAGGGCATTTTGATTGCGCTCTTTTCCGGTGTTATGTCCAGTTGTTTTGCCTTTGGTATTGCTGCCGGTGAGCCAATTCGCGCGGCTACTTTGGCAGCGGGTACAGCGCCCCTGTGGCAGGGTTTGCCCGTACTTTGTGTGGTGCTATCCGGCGGCCTGACTACCAATGCCATCTGGTGTATTTACTTGATTATTAAAAATCGTAGCGGCAAGCAATTTACCGGCGCTGCTGAAGGTGGTGGACGTATTCAGTCCGGGCAGATGATCAAAAACTATCTGCTTGCTGCCCTGGGTGGTGCGCTTTGGTACTTCCAATTTTTTATGTACACCATGGGTGAGAGCAACATGGGTAAGTACCAGTTCTCCAGTTGGACTATCCACATGGCGAGCATCATTATTTTCTCCACCCTTTGGGGCCTGGCGCTGCTGGAGTGGAAAGAGGCAAATCAAAAGAGCCGTAAATTGTTGTTCGCCGGTATTGGCCTGTTGGTATTAGCAACTGTTGCCATAGGTTATGGAAATTCTTTGCAGTAAAAAAGTTTGCGTGGCAATAGGAGGTGCCCATTCAGAGACGGTAATTTACGCGTGACTCCAGCTAAATATTGGGCTTGGTCGGCGTAGGTTAGGGGGTTCCCTGATAACGGGCATTGACCGCTTCAAACTGGCAGGCTGTCGCTTACACAACTGCCAGTTTGTTTTTTCTCTTCAGTTGTATTGAGTTGGGCCAAGCTGCACTCCAGCTGAGCAAAAGCTGGGGCAAATTTCTCGACTCCCATCAAATAATTATTTGCGGCATAACCCAAAGCTCTGGCTTTGGGCAAACCGCTGCCACTGCCATGAAACCTAATTGATAGTCGAGCTTCTGGTGTTGCCAGGTAACCCGTTGGGTTTCAGCTATTCTGATGCAAAAGGCCTGATCGCAAAGCGATGGTTCTATGGTATGTGCTTTGCAGCCATGTTTTTGCAGGATCCTATTTTCAGCCAATTAGACGAGTTTTTAGCCAATTAGACGAGTGTTGATGCGACCTATGTTTTCCAAGGTTACTTTTTCTGCTACAGAATCTGCCAATGATCAGTTGCAGCCAGTGATAGATGCTCTGTTGGAGGGCGCCAAGCAAATTGCGTTTTGGGTGCGCCAGGGGGCGCTGGGCGCAGCGCTGGGTTCCAGTGCGCAGCAGAACATCCAGGGCGAGACGCAGAAAACGCTGGATATATTGGCTAATCAGTTATTCAAGGATTTACTGGCGCAATGCCCATCGGTTGCAGCGCTGGCATCAGAGGAGGAAGACAGCCTCGTCGCGCTTAATCGCAACGGCCAGTATCTGGTGGCTTTTGATCCGCTGGATGGTTCCGCGAATATAGATCACAACGGTTTGATCGGCAGCATTTTTAGTATCTACATTCGTCGCAGCGACCTGGCGCTGGATGACGAGGCGCAATTTTTACAACCGGGCCATCAGCAATTGTGTGCAGGCTATGTGCTTTATGGACCATCAACAATCCTGATGATAACCCAGAGCGCTGGTGTAAACGCCTATACGCTGGACCCAACCAGCAATCAGTTTAAGCTCATTCAGGAAGGTGTAAAAATTCCTCTGGATACTCAGGACTTTGCCACCAATATGAGTAAATCCTGGGCCTGGCGACAGGAGTTAAGATCCTATTTGGACGATTTGCTACTGGGCGAGTCGGGGCCTCGCGCCAAACGTTTTAATATGCGCTGGAACGCCGCCATGGTTGGCGATGTTCATCGCATTATGGGTGCCGGCGGAATATTTTTATATCCGCTGGATAGGCGAGGGGAGATACCTACAGCAAAATTGCGTTTGTTGTATGAGGTAAACCCTATGGCGCTGCTGGTTGAGCGCGCGGGTGGCAAAGCCTGGAGCGAAACTCAGCGAATATTGGACATAG
>CBIMZH010000237.1:0-4997 GCA_966248255.1 uncultured Cellvibrio sp. | reverse complement strand
TTGCCGCGGCGCTTGACCAGATGGCTTTGGTAGCGCTGGTACTGGCCGGTGACAGGTTCATAGACCAGCTGATATAGCTCCAGCGCATCGCCCACTTTTACGCCGTTATTACTGCCGCTCTGGATCACCACTGTGTCCTGGCCTACGCGCGCATCTACTCTGGCCATAAAGGGTTGGCAGTTGAGGCTTGCGGCTAGCTCAGCGCTGGCTTTGGCCACCAGCTGCTGCACCTGACGGCCATAATCTGTGGCCCAAAATTCCGGTGAGGCAAACCCCTGCTTGGCATCCAGCCCGGCATTCCATTTACCAAAGGTTTGATAGTGGCGGGCAAACACCAGTTGGCCGGTAATGCTGTCGCGCATTTGCAGGCTAAAGCTAAACACCCGGCTGCGTCTGTCCAGGCGGCTGCTGAAATGGAAGAGATCGTGCACACCGCTGACAAAGCGGGTGTAAAGCCCCGGGTTGACCAGGCTGTCGCTATAGGTGAGGGACATGTCGTCCACCGCGCCGGTAATAAAGTATTGCGCGCGGAACTGGCGCGCCAGTGCCTGCAGTTGATTGGCGCTGTCCAGCTCGCTGCGTTCACTGGAATTGGCGAAGCTGTTATCCAGAAGCTGGCTGGTGGTAAAACCCTGGCGCTTGAACAGATTGGCGCCTATCAACAGGGGCAGATGTTGTTCCACCTGATAGAGCTGGCCCAGTTTGCTGGAGTCGTTATTGCTGCGCGGAAAGTTAAAAAACACCAGGGACTTTTGATAGTTGCTAAGGGAGGGCGCCTGGCACTGGCTGGTGCGCATCAGAGTGTAGGCGGGGTTTTCATCCTGGGCTGAGCCTGTCTCTGTGGCTGGCACCAGCTGCCCCGATGCATTCAACTGATAGTTTTGTTCCCGCCCCGGTTGCTCCTGGGCGAGTGCGGCCTGAAGTTCGGATTCGCTCAGCGCCTGCTGGCTATGACTTTGGCCTGTGCCGCGCGAGCCACTGGGGAAATCACCAAAACCGGGGATGCTAATTACCTCTGGCTTTGGCGATGGTATTGATGTTGGCGCTGGCTGGAATCCGCCGGGGGCGGTCGCCTCAGCGGCTTGGTCGCTCAAATATTCGGTAACCGGGGTGCTGGTAATCGGAGTGCTGGCAACGGGCGGGGCGCTTGCATCTGGCTGGCTCTGCCCGGCGCAACTGGCAAGGGCCAGGCTGGTGACACAAAGCAGCAGGCGCCAGTTAAGGGCTGCGGCTGGGGCAAGGGGCAAATGGCTGTTGCAGGGCGCCAATCGAGGCATGGCTTGGATCCGGTGGCTGGTCGATATTAAGCGCCCGGAGCCAGGTCTGAGCGCTTTACAGGGTTATCGACCAGCCAGGCCAAATCCTTAAGGGTTTTTGTTAAAGATTTTGGCCTGGGTGGGCTGGCTTAAACGCTCAGGTAGCGCTGCACCAGGTCGTCGTTGAGGTTGGCGATTGGCCCTGTGGCCACCACCGAACCCTTTTCCATAATAAAAAAATCATCGGCGACGCGGCGGGCGAAAGGCAGCTTTTGCTCCACCAGCAATACCGTCAGCCCCAGTTCGCGGTTGAGTTTGCGAATTACCTCGCCAATATCCCTGACCACATTGGGTTGAATACCCTCGGTGGGTTCATCGAGGATTAACAGTTTTGGGTCCAGCACCAGGGCGCGGCCAATGGCCAGTTGCTGTTGCTGGCCGCCGGAGAGGTCGCCGCCGCGGCGGTATTTCATCTCTTTAAGCACCGGGAATAACTCGTAAATCAAACCGGGAATAAAGCGCGATTTGTCTTTGCGAGCGCCTAGCGAAATGCGCAGGTTTTCCTCCACTGTCAGCAGTGGGAAAATTTCCCGCCCCTGGGGCACATAGCCTATGCCGTTGCGCGCGCGGGATTCGGTAGAGAATTTATTGATGTCGTAGCCGTTTAAACTAATGGCACCGTCTTTAATTGGCAGTATGCCGGTGATGCACTTAAGCAGGGTGGTTTTGCCCACACCGTTGCGGCCAATCAAACAGCCGCAGGTGCCCTGTTTTAAATTGAGCGATAAATCCCAGAGGATATGGCTTTGACCGTAGTATTGATTGATGTTGTTAATGGCAAGCACGCTTATTCTCCCAGATAAACTTCAATAACTTTGGGATCGTTTTGCACCTGATCCATAGTGCCTTCGGTAAGCACAGAACCTTGGTGCAAGACAGTCACCTTGCGCGCAATAGAACGCACAAATTTCATATCGTGTTCCACCACAATTACCGAGTGAGCGCCCGCCAGTGAGGTGAGCAGCTCGGCGGTTTTTTCGGTTTCCTCGCCGGTCATACCGGCCACAGGTTCGTCCACCAGCAGTACGCGCGGGTTTTGCATCAGCAGCATGCCAATTTCCAGCCACTGCTTTTGTCCGTGGGAGAGGGCGCCGGCGTTGTTGAGGCGTAAATCTTTTAAACCGATTTTTACCAGCACCTCGTCGATTTGATACTTCTGCACTGTGTTGAGTTGGCGGGTGAGAGTGGACCAGACATTTTTGTCCGCCTCTGTGGCCAGCTCTAAATTTTCATACACGCTTAGCGCTTCAAAAATGGTGGGCTTTTGAAACTTGCGGCCAATGCCGCCGCGGGCAATTTGATGCTCCGACAGTTCGAGCAAATTAATATGCTGGCCAAAATAAACGCTGCCCGCATCTGGCTTGGTTTTGCCGGTGATCACATCCATCATGGTGGTTTTACCTGCACCATTGGGGCCGATAATGCAGCGCAACTCGCCTTCATCTATATACAGGTTAAGGTTGTTAAGCGCGCGAAAGCCATCAAAGCTGACAGTAATACCCTCAACGTAAAGTATGGTGCCTTTGCTGGTGTCCAGGGGTGCACCAAAATTTGGATCATCCTGGCCAATAGCGCGGCGCGCTTGCGAGAAAATATTCATTAAGCGGCCTCCTTGGTGGCTTCATCTTGTTTTTGTTGTTTACTTTGCTCGGGTTTGGCTTTAACGGTTTTGGCTTTTCTGCCGCCGAGTAAACCCACCAGGCCTTTGGGCAATACCAGGGTGACTAAGACAAAGAGTCCGCCCAATACAAAGGGCCAGGCCTCGGGTGAAAATGAGGTAAACAGGGTTTTGCCATAGTTGACCGAGAAGGCGCCAACCACCGCGCCGTAAAGTGTGCCGCGCCCGCCGGTGGCAACCCAGACCACCAGTTCAATGGAGTTGAGCGGTGAGAATTCGCCCGGGTTGATAATGCCCACTTGCGGCACATAGAGAGCGCCCGCGATACCGGCAAGTACGGCCGAGAAAACAAACAGCCAGAGCTTGTAACTTTCCACTTTGTAACCGCAAAAACGGGTGCGGCTTTCGGCATCGCGAATGGACACAATAATGCGGCCCATGCGCGAGGTAACTATATAGCGGCTGGCGAGATAGCCGAGTATCAGCATAAAGCCCGACATAAAAAACAGGCCAATACGCGTGCCGTCGGAGGTGATGGCAAAGCCGAGAATATCTTTAAAATCGGTAAGGCCATTATTGCCGCCAAAACCCATTTCATTGCGGAAGAAGGCGAGCATAAGCGCGTAGGTGAGCGCCTGGGTAATAATCGACAGGTAAACACCGGTAACCCGCGAGCGGAAGGCGAGCCAGCCAAAGACAAAGGCGAGTACCGCTGGCACCAGCACCACCATCAGCAGCGCAAACCAGAACATATCAAAGCCGAGCCAGTACCAGGGCAGGTGATCCCAGTTGAGGAACACCATAAAATCCGGCAGTACTGGATCGCCGTACTGGCCGCGCGGGCCGATTTGACGCATCAGGTACATGCCCATGGCGTAGCCGCCCAGCGCAAAAAAAGCGCCGTGGCCGAGGGACAAAATACCGCAGTAACCCCAGATTAAATCCACCGAGAGTGCAAGCAGGGCGTAGCACAAAAATTTGCCCAGCAGCGTTACCGTGTAGGTGGAGACATGGAAGCTGGAAGATTCGGGAATCAGCAGATTGCAGATGGGCACCAGCAACATGGCGGCGGCAATAATCCCCAGTACCCATTTGCCGCCTCTATCGCTGAGTAATAATCTTTGCATTAACATCAAAAAATTCTCTCAATTTTGTTTGGTGGGTTGGGCTTGTTCCGCTTCAGCTGTCGAACAACACCCAACATTCGCCGTTATTTTTGCGCGAACAATTAATCCGCAGCGGCGCGACCTTTTTGCGGGAAAAGCCCCTTGGGTTTTTTCTGGATAAACAGAATCAGCAACACCAGCACCAGCACCTTGGCCAATACCGCACCGGCGAAAGGTTCCAAAAATTTATTCAGGATGCCCAGGCCCATGGCGCCTACCAGGGTGCCCCACAAATTGCCCACGCCACCAAATACCACCACCATAAACGAATCGATAATGTAGGACTGGCCGAGGTTGGGGCCTACGTTGGTCAGTTGCGACAGGGCGACACCGGCGATACCGGCAATGCCCGAGCCAAGGCCAAAGGTCATGGCATCCACCCAGCTGGCTCTTACCCCCACCGCGCGGGCCATGGCGCGGTTTTGTGATACGGCGCGAACTTTTAAACCCAGCGAGGTTTTTTTCAAAATCAGCAACAGCGCAAAAAATACGATTAAGCCAAACAGAAAAATATACAGGCGGTTATTGGTGATTGAGAGCACCGGGTTAATGGCAATTGAACCGCTCATCCAATCGGGCAGCTGCACAGCCTGGTTAGTGGGGGAGATAAAAAAGCGCACGGCCTGTTGCAGAATCAAACTGATACCAAAGGTGGCCAGCAGTGTTTCCAGTGGGCGGCCATATAAAAAGCGAATTACGCCCCGCTCTATGGCGATGCCGATAAGCCCCGCGACCACAAAGGCGGCGGGTATAGCCATTAACAAGCTGTAACCAATGTGATTGGGGAATAATTGCTGCACACCAAAGGTGACATAGGCGCCGATCATCATCATTTCGCCGTGGGCCATATTGATTACACCCATAACGCCAAAGGTGATGGCTAGGCCAATAGCCGAG
>CBIMZH010000236.1:0-5002 GCA_966248255.1 uncultured Cellvibrio sp. | reverse complement strand
TGGCCGCGCGGCAAATGCGCGCCAGCCTGCTGCAAAAGCTCAATCGTTAAATCTCATCAGCCATGAATGACAAAGGGGCCTTTCGGCCCCTTTTGTTTACGAAGTCTATTAAGCAGCAGGACTTCGTCGCCCGTTTGTCATTTGGGGATTTACTTGCGAAAACGCATAAATACCTCCCTGTAGCTCCCTCAAGTCATCCCTCGGCAACTGCTCCTGCGTTGCTCTACCTCCTGCATCCATGCAGTCGTGACTTGAGGGTTTCAAACCGACAGCCCCTAACGCCAAACTTGCATCCTGCAGCAACTAACTTCAGTTGCGTGAATGGGCTGCAACAAATTGCTTACACAACTACTTACACAACTACTTGCGTAACAACCTCACCCCATAAATCCCCCCAGCCACAGAGCCGGGCGCGGCAACAAACTTAATCACCAGTTTGCCTTGCGCCGCTTTTACCAAAGCGGCGGGAATGGCGTAATCCACAGTAAAGAATGTCTCCGCACTGCCGGTGGATTCCACAGTGGCAATCACCTGATCGTTAAGCAGAATGGAAAACTTGCGCCCGGCATCCACCCCGGCATAGGTAACTTGCAGGGTTTTCGCCTCGCTGTTTTTATCTTTCAGCTCATAGCTAAACCAGGCGCGACTGTGACGCCAGTGGCGACCGGAATAAACCCCGGCTTCGCTCGCCTCGCCCTTATAAAAGTGATCCGATTCCGGCTGCTGCTCGCCCGGTGAAACCTGGTCGATGGTCTGCGCAATTAAATCCAGGCGCGCCTTTTCGTCCGCGGCGGCTTTCGCGCGCGCTTTTTCTATATCGGCTGGTGTGGTGTAGGGCCAGTAGATCATATAGCGCGAGTCGTGCAGACGGAAAAATGGAATCAGCTGCAAGTCCTGTGCATTTTTGCCGTTAATTAAACCCGAGGCGCTAAAGGTAAGCGGCTGGCCAGCGACAGGTTTAAGTTGATCGATAAATTGCTGCGAATTGCCCAGCAAAAATGGCGCTGCCTCTAATGGGCATTGCGGCCCCTGGGCGATATGACCCATGCGCGAATCATCGGCAAAGTAATCCAGCTTTTCGTTCGCAAAAGGCTGGGTTTTAGCGGCCAACACAATCGGCCCGTAAAGCACGGCATAGTAGTTGGAGCCATCGGGCAACTGCTCCAGCGCCTTGTGCATCGGCAGGCGCAACTCCAGGCTGTCGCCTTTTTTCCAGCGGCGCTCCAGGGTGAAATAACTGCCGGGTTTTGCCGCAAGGGTTTGCACTTCGCCATTAATACTCAGCTGCAACTGGCCGGAGTTAACCCAGGACGGGTAGCGAATATGCAGCGCGAATTTTTTGTTGGAGTCGATGCGAATTTGGGTGCGCTCCTCATCGGGGAAGAGCGTGCTCTGCTCCAGGCGAATGCCCTGCTCTTTCCAGTTCATGCGCGAGGCGATAAACAGGTTGACGTACACCTGCGGCAGCTTGTGCTTAGGCAGGTCGCGGGCATAAATAAACTCGCCGTATTTGGATTGGCTCTCCAGCCCCGACCCCACACAACACCACATGCCTTTTTGCACCTGCGAATAAACGCGGTAGTGGTTGGGGCGCATGGGCGTGAAATATACAAAGCCGCCAGTGTCGGGGTTTTGCGAGGAGAGAATATGGTTGTAGAGGGCGCGCTCGTAATAGTCGGCGTACTTGCCCTGGGGATTGGAGCTAAACAACAGCTCGGTAAGCTTGAGCATATTGTAGGTGTTGCAGGTTTCCGGCCCTTCCACCTCGTCGATCATGGGCGCAAAATCTTTTTTATCGTGGAAGTGCTCTTTAACGCTGTTGCCACCTATGGCCACGCTGCGCTGATTCACCACCGTCTGCCAGAAAAACTCCGCCGCCTCTTGCCACTGGGCATTTTGAGTGTCGTCGCCAATGCGTTTAAACCCAATCACCTTGGGAATTTGCGTGTTGGCGTGCAGGCCGGTGAGCTGATCCTGATCCTGTTCCAGCGGCTGTAAAATCGCCTGCTGGGAGAAGCGCTCGGCCAGCTTGAGGTATTTTTTATCGCCGGTCATATCGGCGACGTCGGCCAGCACTTCGTTCATGCCGCCGTGCTCGGTGCGCAGCATGTCCTGCATTTGCTGCTCGGTTAAATTATTGGTCAGCGCCAGCACCCAATCGGATAACTTAATCAGCATTTTGCGCGCATCTTTATTGCCCGCGTATTTATAAGCATCGCGCAAACCGGCAAAGGTTTTGTGCAGGTTATACCAGGGCACCCAAAGGTTATTGGTGGAGAAGTTATCCGCGCGCAGATCGCCCTGGGCAATTTCATCCCAGGCTTGTTTGCCCTTGGGAATGCCACCGATATAGCCATTGCCATTTTTGTCCTGGCATTTTTTTAATTCGGCAACAAAATAATTCAGTCGTTTTAACACCTCTTTATCGCCAGTGGAGGCATACATCAGTGCCAGCGCCGATAAATAATGGCCGCCTATATGGCCATCCAGCCCGGTGGACTCCCAGTTGCCATAGCTATCCCCATGGGCCAAACCCGCCTCGCGCAAAAAAGGCGCCAGCAGCTTTTGTTCATCCAGGGCAAGCAAGTAAGCTTTGTTGGTTTGCTCGGCAGCAAGGACGGGGCCGGAGGTAATTTGCACCTGGTTGAGGGGCACCAGCTCAAGTGCGCTGGCTGGCATTTGCGCGCAGCAGCTAACAGCCAGCAAAAAAACCGTTAATGAACGACGAAACATAAGTGAAATTCCCAATGTTTTCAGTTAACTTATTAATATGTCTTACAATAGTACCATTAATAGACTGACCGCTCCGTCACCCGGATAGTTTTTTACACTTAAATACACTAACAACAATAAATAGCGCAGGATTCACCTATGCAACCCAGCCCACCCAAGTCACTGGTTATCCTTGGCGGCGGCACTGCCGGCTGGATGGCTGCCAGTATTTTTTTGCACGCCTGGAAAGACCAGGGCGTTAAGATCACGCTGATTGAATCCCGCGATATTGGCACCATTGGTGTTGGCGAAGGCTCAACTCCGGCGCTGCGTAAATTTTTCAGCTATTTGCGCATTGCCGAAAAAGATTGGATGCCCGCCTGTAACGCCACCTACAAAGCGGGAATTTACTTTAATCACTGGTCCACCAGGCCGGGATACGAAAGTTACTTTCACCCCTTTTATACCGCCTGGGATAAAGACGGTGCCCACGCCTTTGTCGCCGCGGTTAATTCCCGCCGCCAGGGCAGCGATACCGCAGCGCATCCCAATGCTTACTTTCTCGCCCAGCAACTTGCACAAGCAAATAAATCCCCGCGACCTATGGATAAATCCCTGGGTAGTCAGGTTGATTATGGCTATCACTTTGACGCAGGCCTGCTAGGTAATTTCTTGCGCGAGCGCGCCAAAACCCTGGGCCTTAGCCATGTCATTGGCACCGTGGAACAAGTCATCCGCCAGGACAATGGCGATATAGCCGCCGTAGCCACCGCTGAGCAGGGGCAAATTGCCGCAGACTTTTTTATTGATTGCACAGGGTTTGCTGGCCTGTTAATAAACAAAACCTTGCAGGAGCCGTTTATCTCCTACAAGGAAAATTTATTTAACGATGCCGCTGTCACCCTGCCCACGGCTATAGGCGACACTATTCCGCCCGCCACCCATGCCAGCGCACTCAGCAGTGGCTGGGCCTGGAAAATCCCGCTGACCAACCGCTACGGCAATGGCTATGTGTACAGCAGCGATTTTATTTCGCCGGAGCAGGCGGAGCAGGAATTGCGGCAGCATCTAGGCGCAGCCGCAGAGGGCGCCGAGGCGCGCCATTTAAAAATGCGTGTTGGGCGCATAGCCAACCACTGGAAAAACAACTGCCTGGCGGTGGGCTTGGCCCAGGGGTTTATTGAGCCACTGGAAGCTACCGCCCTGGCAATTGTGCAATCAACCCTGGAAAACTTTGTCGATTGTTTTGATAAGCCGGTTACCGCGCAGAGCAAAGCGCAATTTAACCAATACATTAACCAGCTGATGGAAGGCATACGCGACTATATTGTCACCCACTACTTGCTCAACACCCGCAACGACAGCGCTTATTGGCGCGTCTGCCGCGAGCAGGCATCCGCATCCCCGCAATTGCGCGAGCTGTTTGCCTGCTGGGATAAGGGCGAGGATTTTTTGCCGCTGTTATTTGCGCAGCAGCGGCAGAGAATTTACAAGCCGGAATCCTGGTATTGTATTTTTGCCGGCATGGGTCGATTTACTCCGGCCGCCAGCGCCAACACGATTGACGCAAATACGCAGCAACTGCAACATAAACTGCAACAGCTAAGCCACACCTATTTTTTAGACCATCGCGCACAATTGACAGCCTAAGCAATACTTTTGCAACAGAAGCCACAACATTTAAACCTGCTAGCGCAATAAAAAAGGGCCTCAAAAGAGGCCCTTTTTTTGTTCCGGTATTTACGCGAGTTAGAAAGAGGCGCGAACACCAGCTGATACGGTGCGCGCAAAGCGTACGGTATCGCGGTTGAACAGGTTTGGATCACCGAAGTAATCGTGGTACATCTCACCCAACAGGTTAGTTGCATCCAGAGTCAATACAACATCATCGGTCAGGTTATAGCTCATGCTCATATCCAGGTTGCCGTAGTCTGCACCTTTAATTTCGGTGGGCATGCTGCAGCAGTAGTTGTAACCAGTGATATAGGCATCGCGATAGACATATGACAGACGCGCGCCAAAACTTTCTTTCTCGTAGGACAGCGCCATTGAGTAGGAGTTTTTGGATACGTTAATCAGGTCAGCGGCTTTTTGGCCATCGAGCTTGGTAGTGCCATCAATGTAGGTGTAGCTGGATTGAATACCCAAGCCATCCAGTACCGCAGGCAGATTAGCTGGGAAGTACTGGAAGCCAACTTCCAAACCTGTGTACTCATTCTCGCCGGCGTTAGCTGGGCGCGACAATACATAGGTCAGACCATTGCCATAGAGATCAACGTTTTCGGTGGTG
>CBIMZH010000235.1:0-5006 GCA_966248255.1 uncultured Cellvibrio sp. | reverse complement strand
TTCCAGCCAGGCG
This sequence comes from uncultured Cellvibrio sp., assembly GCA_966248255.1. Lineage (GTDB taxonomy): Bacteria > Pseudomonadota > Gammaproteobacteria > Pseudomonadales > Cellvibrionaceae > Cellvibrio. The sequence goes on along the minus strand of CBIMZH010000235.1, from coordinate 4,993 downwards.
GATAATTGTTGTGCGCTTAATAGCCAAAGTGCGCGGGTTGCAATCACTGGCCTCGGCTGTTAAGGTTCGCGCCCTTTACCCCTCCCGGGGCGGCCCCCTTAGCGTTGTACCCTGTCCTGCGCGCGCTGCCCCATCACTCTGAGCGAGCACTCCTGATTCCAGGCTCAAAGCCAGAAGCTTTGGCTCGCGCTCTTGTATTGGTTGTAAATGCTTATGTTTGAGTCGGTAAAACAATCCTGGTTTTCCAATTTACGCGGTGATTTCCTTTCAGGTCTGGTGGTAGCTCTGGCACTGATACCCGAGGCCATAGCCTTTTCCATTATTGCCGGTGTCGATCCCAAAATCGGCCTCTACGCCTCCTTCTCCATGGCCGTCGTTATCGCCTTTGCCGGCGGCCGCCCGGCGATGATCTCCGCCGCTACCGGCGCTATGGCGCTGTTGATGGTTACCTTGGTTAAAGAACACGGCCTGCAGTACTTGCTCGCCGCCACACTGCTGACCGGCGCGCTGCAAATAGTCGCCGGCTTGTTGCGCCTGGGGGATTTAATGGGCTTTGTCTCCCGCTCGGTAGTGACCGGCTTTGTTAACGCCCTGGCCATTTTGATTTTCCTTGCGCAGCTGCCGGAGCTGACCAATGTCACCTGGCATGTGTACGCCATGACAGCCGCAGGCCTGGGCATTATTTATCTCTTCCCCTATGTGCCGGTTATCGGCAAGGCGCTGCCATCGCCGCTGGTGTGTATTTTGTCGCTCACCCTGGTAGCCGTGGTGTTTGGTATAGATGTGCGCACTGTGGGCGATATGGGCCAGCTGCCGGATACTCTGCCAATATTCCTCTGGCCAGATGTGCCGCTGAATCTGGAGACTTTAAAAATTATTCTGCCCTATGCCATTCCCATGGCCTTGGTGGGCCTGCTTGAATCCATGATGACCGCCACTATTGTCGATGACATGACCGATACCAGCAGCGATAAAAATCGCGAGTGCAAAGGTCAGGGCCTGGCCAATATAGTCACTGGCCTGCTCGGTGGTATGGCCGGTTGCGCCATGATTGGCCAGTCGGTCATCAACGTAAAATCCGGCGGCCGCACCCGCTTCTCTACCTTTATCGCCGGCGCGCTGCTGTTGATTATGGTGGTCTTCCTCAGCGACTGGATTCGCGTTATCCCCATGGCAGCACTGGTGGCGGTAATGATCATGGTGTCTATAGGCACCTTTAATTGGGCCTCGGTCACCAACTTCCGCAAATTGCCCTTGTCGTCCAATCTGGTGATGCTGGCGACTGTTGCCGTGGTGGTTGCCACCCACAACCTGGCTATGGGGGTATTTGTTGGGGTGCTTTTGGCGGCGTTGTTTTTTGCCAACAAAATCAGCCACTACCTGGAGGTGCAAACAGAGTTGGATAGCGACACCCAGGTGCGCTACTACCGCGTTTTAGGCCAGGTGTTTTTCCGCTCATCGGGCAAGTTTGTCGATAGCTTTGCTATGAATGAATCTGCCAAGCAGGTGGTGATTGATGTGTCGCAAGCGCACTTTTGGGATATCACCGCCGTAGCGGCATTGGATAAGGTGGTATTGAAGTTGCGCAAGCGCGGCATTCAGGTGGATGTACTTGGCCTTAACCAGGCAAGTGCAACCATAGTGGATGATTTTGGTGTGCAGAATAAGCCCAATGCGCAACTGCTGTTAGAGCACTAATCCGCCGCAATTATTACCCTTCAAAAAAAGCCCCCAAACAGCGGGGGCAACAGAGGTCATGCAAGCGGTTGCTTGATTTGGGTTTAAATCAAGCGACCTGCTTGTTCTTTTCGCTGCTTGTAACTTCAGCTTTTTTTGCGCTAATCGGCTCAACTTTTTTTTGTTTCTCGTAAAGGAAGCGCAGCACTGCCGAGCGGTAGTGGTTGTATTCCGCATCGTCGGCCAGCTCCAGGCGATTGCGTGGGCGCTCCAGTTTTACATCGAGAATTTCCCCCACAGTGGCTGAAGGGCCATTGGTCATCATTACAATTCGATCCGACAGCAGTACCGCTTCATCCACATCGTGGGTAATCATAATTACGGTATTGCCCAGTTCGTTTTGAATCTCCATCAGTGAATCCTGCAGGTGCGCGCGGGTCAGTGCATCCAGCGCACCAAAGGGCTCGTCCATCAGCAGTACTTGCGGCTCCATGGCCAGGGCGCGGGCTATACCTACACGCTGTTTCATACCGCCGGAAATTTCATCGGGGCGTTTGTGCATGGCGTGAGTCATATGCACCAGCGCCAGGTTGTGCTCAATCCAGTCGCGCATTTCGCCGCGGGATTTCTTGCCTTTAAACACCTGCTTAACTGCCAGCTCCACATTCTGGTAAGCGGTCAGCCAGGGCAGCAATGAGTGGTTCTGAAACACCACGGCGCGCTCCGGGCCCGGCTCGTTTACCTCTTTGCCGTTAAGCACTACGCCGCCAGTGGTGGCCTGGTAGAGTCCGGCAACAATATTGAGTACGGTGGATTTACCGCAGCCGGAGTGGCCAATCAGCGATACAAACTCGCCTTTGCTGATTTTTAGGTTAACGCCTTGCAGCGCACAAAATGGGCCTTTAGGCGTGGGAAATTCGATACCAACCTGAGTGAGTTCAAGATGAGAGATGCTCATAATTCTTTCCTCTGTTGAAAGGCCTTTTTGGGGCCTCTGTGGTGGCGCCGCTGTACAGCGCCGGGATAATTTTTTAAATGACTGATTAACGAACTACCGCTGACTTGTCCCAGTTAACCCAGCTTTGGATTAACAGAATCGCGCGGTCGAGCAAAAAGCCGATCAAGCCGATGGTGAGTACCGCCACGCAGATGCGACTGAGGGATTCGGAAGAACCATTCTGGAATTCGTCCCACACAAATTTACCCAGGCCTGGGTTTTGCGCCAGCATTTCTGCGGCGATCAATACCATCCAGGCGATACCCAGGGAGATGCGCAGGCCGGTAAACATCATTGGGATAGACGAGGGCAGCACGATTTTCATCACGTGGGTTAACCAACCCAGACGCAGTACGCGGCTGACGTTCTGCAGATCTTTGCTCACCCCGGCAACACCTACGGCGGTGTTGATCATGGTTGGCCAAAGGGAGCAGAGGGTTACGGTAAACATAGAGATAACAAAGGATTTGGAAAACATTGGCGATTCGCTTTGATAAACCGCGCTCACCACCAGGGTCACCAGCGGCAGCCAGGCCAGCGGCGATACAGGTTTAAAAATTTGAATGAGCGGGTTAAACGCCTGATACAGGCGCTGGCTTAAGCCGATGACTATGCCTATGGGGATGGCAATCAGTGTCGCCACCAAAAAGCCGCAGAGTACAGTGATTAAACTGGTTTCAATTTTGTCGAAATAGGTGGGGCGGCCAGAGAACTCGCGCACTTTAATTTCAGCGTTTGGATCTGCTGCCAGAATTTCCGCATTGCGTTTTTCCTGACGCGCATAAAAATCTGTTTCACGCTTTTTTTCGCTTTGGTATTCGTCAATCAGGTTGTTCCACTGCTCATAAACCTGCGCTGGGCCGGGGAACTGACCGAGTGAGGTTTTGACATGAGGCGCGCCGACATGCCAAAAAAATAAAAAGGCGAGCAATCCGGCCATGGGCACCAGTATGTTCAGCACCAGGCTGCGCATTTTGCTGGGTGACACTTTTTCCAGATTGATTTTTTTAAGGGAGGTCATTGCGATACTCATGATCATTTCCTCTGTGGGAGGTGCAGCCAGGCTGCACCTCTTATATTTGTGTTAACGCGTTACGGCTTAGAGCTTTTGATCGCCTTTAAGGCCAATGGCAAACTTGGTCAGGTAGTCATTCGGTTTGGTCGCATCAAACTCAACACCGTCAATAAACTTGGTGTCAGCTGGAGCGCGCATACCAGTTTCTTTATCCAGATCAGGGAAGTCAGACGCTTTCAATTTGCCTTCTTCAAGCAGATCTTTTACGGCTTGGCGATAAACCTCAGGCAGGAAAACACTTTTTGCGGTATCCATATACCAGCTGTCCGGCTTAGCGTCGGCAATCTGACCCCAGCGGCGCATTTGTGTCAGGTACCAAATGGCATCTGAGTAGTAGGGGTAGTTGGCGTTGTAGCGGAAGAACACGTTGTAGTCTGGCTCATCGCGCAGGTCGCCACGGTCGTACTCAAACTTACCGGTCATGGAGTTGGCGATAACTTTGTAATCTGCACCCACATAGTGAGAGGCGGAAATCATTTTGGCACCGGCGGAGCGGTTGGCGTTGTTGTTGGCGTCCAACCAGTAAGCGGCGCGGATCAGCGCTTTAACCACGTGAATGTGAGTATTGGGGTATTTGTCGGCCCACTCTTTGGTTACACCAAACACTTTTTCGGTGAGGTTGGAGTGAATATCGCGGTTGGTCACTACTGGCACACCTATACCGCGGAATACCGCCTGTTGGTTCCAGGGCTCACCCACCATATAGCCTTTAATAGTGCCAGCTTCCAAAGTCGCAGGCATTTGCGGTGGTGGCGTTACCGAAAGCAAAACATCGGCGTTGATCTGGCCGGTGATATCACCTTTTGCCGGTGCGTAAAAACCTGGGTTAATGCCTGAGGCGGCAAGCCAGTAGCGAATTTCATAGTTGTGGGTGGATACAGGAAACACCATGCCCATGGGGAAGGTGTCGCCAGCATCTTTGGCTTTTTGAATAATCGGCTTTAAGGCATCGGCTTTAATTGGGTGAATAGGTTTGCCGTTGGCATCAACCGGCACATTCTTTTTCATTTGTTTCCACACATCATTGGCAACTGTCAGGCCGTTACCGTTCAGGTCCATGGTAAAGGCTGTTACCAAATGGGCACTGGTGCCAAAGCCGATGGTGGCGCCAATGGGCTGGCCGGCAAGCATATGCGAGCCATCCAGTTCGCCGGTAATTACGCGGTCGAGCACCACTTTCCAGTTGGCTTGAGCTTCTAGCTCTACACTCAAACCTTCATCATCAAAATAGCCATTTTCGTAAG
>CBIMZH010000234.1:0-5007 GCA_966248255.1 uncultured Cellvibrio sp. | reverse complement strand
CTGCTTTCTGATAACTGGTATACATTAAATAAATATTCGTTTGAATATCAGTCAAATAGCGGTAATTGGGAAAAACAGGAAAGAGAAGCCTATGATAGAGGTAATGGTTCTACAATCCTGTTATACAACAAACACAAATCAACCGTAATCCTTACTCGACAGTTTCGCTTACCAACTTACGTTAACGGTAACCTTGACGGTTTACTAATCGAAACTTGTGCGGGTTTACTTGACCAACACAATCCAGAAGATTGCATAAAGAAAGAAGCAGAAGAAGAAACCGGTTTTAGAATCAGTAAAGTCAAGAAAATATTTGAAGCTTATATGTCCCCTGGTTCGGTAACTGACATTTTGTATTTCTTTATTGCCGAATATGACGAATCAATGAAAGTTTCATCCGGCGGCGGATTGCCTGAGGAACAAGAGAATAACGAAGTACTCGAATTAGATTTCGCTCACGCGCTAGCAATGATTCAAAGTGGCGAAATCAAAGACGGAAAAACCATCATGCTGCTTCAATATGCACAAATTCACCAGTTATGCTAAGCAACAACGCGTATAACAAGCGCAAGCAGCCGACAAATTTCCGCTACGAATTTTTGTTTATGCTGGAATCACAGGCTGTGCCTGCCAGGTGGAAATTAGCCTTAGTCCGAAATATATGGAAAAAATAATGAAAACTTTTTTGGTATGTGTATTTGCGCTTAGTCTTTTTGGTTGTGCGACTAGCTTTGAGCGCGATGGGTTTAAGTACCAATACGTGTTAAAGGCGGTGTCCTGGAGCGAGGCGAAGCAATTGGCTGAAAATGCCGGAGGTCGGCTTGCAGTGTTTGATACGCCAGAAGCACTCTCCCGCGTGGAGTCGCGCCTGCCGAGTGGGAAAATCTTTTGGGTCGGCTTATCGGATGCGGAGAATGAAGGTGTTTGGCGCTGGCTGGACGGGACGCCGTTTAACACGGCTATAGCTGGAAGCTTGTTCGGGGGCCCAAATAAAGAAGTTCGAGATTACGGATATATTCTGCTCCAAGGTGGTATCGGCGCTAGAGCAAACACGGGCGAGCTACCAAGGGGTGCCCATGGTCGCAAGCAGGTGGATGGTTTTCTTATTCAATATAAGTAGCTTGAAAAAAGGGGAGCGGTATTACTAAGCCTTTCGCACTTAGAATCACCTTGGCTATTTCCATAGCCGCGATTATTTGCGGCTTTGCTTTAGCAATTTATGCATTGCTGGGGATTTTTGACCTACCCCTTGTCGAGCTGTGGACTATTTTTAAACATTTTGCTTTGCATGGCGAAAAGTCATTTTTTTATAAAGTTGTTCCGGCCGAAGACACAAATCTCCGCTATATCCTTTGCCTTGCTGCGGGTTTATTGCTCTTGCTATGGGGATGGTTTAAAAAGCCTTAGCGCTGCGGATGACTTAGCATCCGCAGCTTGCTGATAACTTCCTATTAATTGCCATTCACTTCAATCGTGATATGGGCTAGCTCGCGGTAGCGAGACAGCTGCTGTTTAAGCAGATCTATATCCAGATTGCCCTGGGCGCTCAGGGTGAGTACGCAGGCGTATTGGCCGGCGTTAACTCGCCAGAGATGCAGGTCCACCAGATCCCCTTCCACTTGATCGCTGGCCATATGGGCGCGAATTTTTTCCACCAGCGGCGTGTCCATTTCGGCATCGAGCAAAATTTTTCCGCTCTGTTTTAACAGGCCTATGGCCCAGATTGCCACCAGAATACCGCCAAGAATTCCCATCGCCGGGTCCAGCCAGACAAAGCCAAAATACTTGCCGCCGAGCAGCGCGACTATGGCCAGCACCGAGGTGAGCGCATCGGTCAGTACATGGATATAGGCCGCGCGCAGATTCAGATCTTTATGGCTGTGGCTGTGCCCATGATCATGGGCATGGTCGTGGTCGTGGTCGTGGTCGTGGTCGTGGTCGTGGTCGTGATGATGATGCCCGTGACCCGCGTGATGATGGTGATGAGCATGACTGTGGCCATGGCCGCTGTGGTCGTGATGATGACCATCATGCAACCAGTAGGCGCAAATCAAATTCACCGCCAGCCCCACCACCGCAATGGCAATGGCCTGATCAAAGTGAATGGCGCTGGGGTTGATTAGACGCAGGGTAGATTCAAACAGCATAGTGCCGGCGATAAGTACCAGCAGCAGGGCGCTGGTATAGCTGCCGAGGATCTCAATCTTCCAGGTGCCAAAGGCAAAGCGGCCGTCCTGGGCGTAGCGCCGCGCCAGCACATAAGCCATAAGCGCCAGGCCCAGGGCCAGCAGGTGCGAGCTCATATGCCAGCCATCGGCGAGCAGCGCCATGGAGTTGTAGTAATAGCCCCCGGCAATTTCCAGCACCATCATCACCCCGGTGAGGATCATGGCGCGGCGAGTATTTTTTTCCGCCGCCGGGTTGGGCGGCGTTTGAATCTGGTTGTTACACAGCGGGCTGTAAGTCATGTATGGCTCTTGTTAAACAATGGGTTTGATTTATTGCGCAGATCGGTCTTGAGCTGTTTTGTATAAAACAGCTTTTTATAAAGCAGTTTTATTAAGCAAAGGCGCCCAGTATAAAGCCATAAATAACCCGCCAGGGTTAAACTCTGCAGCTTCCATCACTGGTAGTTAACACCATGACCCGCAAGCAAGCCCAACTCAAAACCACCAGCCGCCTGCTGCTGGGCGATGAAATTGCCTTTGGCCCGGGCAAGGCGGATTTGCTCACGGCGATTAGCGAGCTGGGTTCCATTTCAGCCGCGGGCAAGCGCATGGGTATGAGTTACAGGCGCGCCTGGTTACTGGTGGATACTATGAACCGCTGCTTTAAGCAGCCCTTGGTTGAAACCGCCAAGGGCGGCAGCCAGGGCGGCGGCGCTCAGCTAACTGAGTTGGGGCAGAAGTTGTTGGCGGATTACCGAGAGTTGCAGTTAGACATAGAGCGCTTGGTGGCAACACATCAGCAGCAATTTATCGCTCAGCTTAACCGCGATTAGGCTGTAGCCAACTCCTCGCCCATTACCGCTTTTGCCAAAACCCCATTGTTCATAGCCAGGCGCTGGCCGCCGAGAAACTCTGCCTCGCTGGGCGCGTGGGTGACATAGACCATGGGTATTTGGTAGTCGCTGTGAATGCGTTTGAGGTACACCAGAATCTGTTGCTTAAGGCGTTCATCCAGCGCCGCCAGTGGCTCATCCAGCAGCAGTAATCTGGGTGCATAAAGCAGTGCGCGGCCCAGGGCGACCCGCTGCTGCTCGCCGCCGGACAACTGCCGCGGCTTGCGCCCAAGCAACTCGCCCAGCTCCAGCAATTCCACTACTTCATGCAGGGCAAAGCGACGCTCGCCCGGTTTAAGTTGGTTGAAACCATAGAGCAGGTTGTCGCGCACTTTCAGGTGCGGCAGCAGCTGGCGATCCTGAAACACCAGGCCGATATGGCGCTGATGGGGTGGCAGGCAGATTCCCGCCGAGCTATCCACCAGCCGCTGGCCATCCAGGCGAATACTGCCGCTGGCGGGTTTAAGCAGCCCGGCAATCAGCGCCAGCAAGGTGCTTTTACCACTGCCGGAGGGGCCGAGTATGGCGCTGATACCGCCGTTAAGTTGCTGCTTGGCGCTTAAATGAAAATCGCCGCGGCTAAATTCCAGATCCAACTCAAGCATGGCCAGTTCCCAAGAGTTTTTGCGCACGGCGGTTGAGCAGGTTAGCGGCAAGTAGCGCGGCAAAGGCCAGCGCCAGGCAGATGCCAATCAGGCGCAGCGCCTGGGTATCGCCGTCTATTTGGTGAGTGGCGGTGTAAATAGCCAAAGGCAGGGTGCGGGTTTCGCCGGCGATATTGCCGACAAAGGTGATGGTGGCGCCAAACTCGCCCAGGGCGCGGCTGAACACCATAATCGACCCGGCGAGAATGCCCGGCAGCATCAGCGGCAGGGTGACACTCAGCCACACCTTGAGCGGGCTCGCGCCCAGGGTGCTGGCGGCCTGCTCCAAGCGGCGGTCAATCAGTTGCACCGCCAGGCGAGTGGACTGCACCAGCAGTGGGAAGGCCACCAGTGCCGCTGCCAGCACTGCACCCTTCCAGTTAAAGGCAAACACCAGGCCCAGATGCTCTTCCAGCCAGCGCCCCAGACTCCCCTGGCTGCCAAACACCAGCAGCAGCAAAAAGCCGGGCACAGTGGGCGGCAGCACCATGGGCATAAACACCAGCGCCTCCAGCAATGGCTTGGCCCAAAACTCGCGCCGCGCCAGCAGCCAGCCCAGGTAAATACCCAAGGGCAAGCAGGCTAGCGTTGCCCAGGCGGCCACCTTGGCCGAGAGCCACAGGACTTGCCACTCCTCCGCGGTTAACATTAGTGGGCCTCGTCCATTAGCGGGTCAAAGCCATAGCGGCGAAACACCTCAGCGGCCTGGGGCGACTGCAAAAACTGCCAGAAGCCCTCCGCCTGGGGCTGATGCTGTTTAAGCAGGGCGCCGGGATAAACAATCGCCCTGTGACTTGCCTCAGGCAACTGGCCCACTTGAACTACCTGATCGCTTAGCGCCGCATCTGTCTGGTAGACAATACCCAGCGCACATTCACCCCGCGCCACCAGTGCCAGGGCGGCGCGCACATCTTCGGTTTCCACTAAACGCGGCTGCAGCTGCGCCCACCAGCCCAGGGCCTCCAGGCTCTGTTTGGCGTACTTGCCCGCCGGTACTGTGCTGGTGGCGCCCAGGCACAGGCGGCCCTTAAAGCTCACCCAAAACTCGCGGGCTTTGGCCATATCCAGGCTCACCGGCTGGCTTTTGGGCGATATGAGCACCAGCTGGTTGCCGAGCAGATCGCGCTGGCTGGCGTCATCCACCAACCCCTGCTGCGCCAACCAAGCCAGCCAGTCGCGGTCGGCAGAAATAAACAGATCTACCTGAGCGCCCTGTTGCAGTTGTTTCGCCAGGGTAGAACTGCTGGCAAAAGAGCTTTGAATCTTCAGCCCCGGGTGATCCCGCTCATATATCTGGCTCAG
>CBIMZH010000233.1:0-5036 GCA_966248255.1 uncultured Cellvibrio sp. | reverse complement strand
CCTGCGATCGCGTCGGAACCGTAGATCGCCGAGGCGCCATCCTTCAGCACTTCGACGCGTTCGACGGCCGCGGTCGGGATCGAGTTGAGGTCGACCTGGCCACCCAGGCCGGTGCCGGATGCGCCGCCGCAATTGGCTTTTTGACTGTTTTTTACTCCAACTGGTATACAAGTCGGCTGAGTTATGGCTAAATTGACTATAACAATAATAATCAGGAAATATTTTATGCACGTTAATACAGACCATCTTACCCGACTTTTCAGCAAACCCAGCCGCACCGCGGTACAGCGGATTTGCCTGTTGCTCACGTCTGCCTGCCTTGGCCTTAGCGGCTGCGGTGGCGGCGGCGGCGGCAGTCAGAGCAACCTCAGCTCCAGCAAAGCGGCCTCAAGTAGCTCGTCAAGCAGCTCGATAGAAAGCGTTTCCAGCAGTTCGGCAGACAGCTCGTCCAGTAGCAGTTCCTCTAGCAGCAGCTCATCCAGCAGTCAGGATGCGAGCAGCAGTTCGAGTCAGGCCGCCAGCGTCTATTCCGCCAATGTGGATCACCTGCGCGATCTTGCCGATTTCCCCATAGGTGTCGCTGTATCCAATAACGACTCGCCCAGTTTTAATATTTTGACCAACAGCGCAGAGCAGGCGCTGGCGGAAAAACATTTTGACCAGATGACCGCCGGCAACATTATGAAGGTGAGCTATCTGCACCCCAGCCTGGATACTTTCAGCTACACCAATGCCGATGCCTTTGTCGATTACGCCAAAGCCCACGACCTGAAAGTGCACGGCCATGCGCTGGTGTGGCACTCCAGCTATCAGGTGCCGGATTTTATGAAAAACTGGACGGGTACCGCAGAAGAATTTTTAACCATGCTCGACACCCACGTGACCAGCATAGTGAACCACTTTAAAGACAAGGGCGATGTCATCAGCTGGGATGTGGTGAACGAAGCCATTAATGACAGCAGCCCGGCCGATTTTCGCAGCGACTCCACGTTCTATATCAAAAGCGGCAATAGCGCTGTGTTTATAGAGCGCGCCTTTCAGGCCGCGCGCCTCGCTGACCCCAATGCCATTCTTTATTACAACGACTACAGCACCGAAAATAACGGCAGCAAAACCGACAAGATGATCGCCATGGTTACCGATTTTCAAAATCGCGACATTCCCATCGACGGCGTAGGTTTTCAAATGCACGTATGCCTTAACTGGCCCAGCGCCAGCACCATAGCCGCCGCCCTGCAAAAAGTGGTGGATAAGGGGCTGATGGTTAAAATCAGCGAAATGGACGTGGCCATTAACAACCCCTGGTGCGACAACTACCCAGCCAACAAAGTTAGTAGTTTTACCGACACAGTGGCCCAGGCACAGCGCCAGCGCTACTGCGAAATAGTGAAAGCCTATCTGGACACAGTACCCGTGGCTCAGCGCGGCGGCATTACGGTATGGGGCAGCACCGATGCCAACACCTGGCTTAACGATCTTTACAAAACTCAATTCGATAATGAAAAAATTGCCTGGCCGTTATTGTTCGATGAAAACTACAATGATAAGCCAGCGCTGCGTGGATTTGCCGATGCCCTGATGGGCACCGCCTGCAGTGGCAGCTAATTAACAACAGCTAGTTAGCGACAATACATTTGAAAAAAAAAGTTTGTAACCCATAGCATCTAACCCATGCTTGTAACACCCTTTGAAAAAAGAGTTACCAACCACTTACTGGCCCAGCGTAGCAAGCGCTGGGCCGGGCCTCTCTCTTCACTCTCGCCATCGGCTCTGGAGTTTTCCCATGCGAAACCCTCAACCCTGGCGCTGGCTTTGCACCTGCGCTCTCTTGTTTGTCACCGCCCACTGCTGGGCTTTGGGTGAGGCCTCCTGGCTAAAACCCAATTTTAAAGGTGGCAACTTTCCCCTCGTCGGCGAGAAATCCCAGGCGGATATTTTAATTTCCAGCGAGGAGTGGCCGGGGGTTGTTCGCGCAGTAAATAGCTTGCAGGCGGATGTGCTGGCGGTAAGCGGGCGCAAGCCAGAGATAATTCAACAGGGCATGGGCGATAAAAACTATGCGGTAATTGTCGGCACCCTGGGGCGCAACCCGCTGATCGATAAACTGGTTGCCGAGGGCGAGCTGGAAGTAGACAAGATTCGCGACCAGTGGGACGCCTATCAAATTCAGGTGATCGACAAGCCGCTGCCCAATATTAAAAAAGCGCTGGTGATTGTCGGCAGCAACAAGCGAGGCACTATCTATGGCATCTACAGCCTGAGTGAACAGATTGGCGTATCGCCCTGGTACTGGTGGGCCGATGTGCCCGTTAAAAAGCACACTCACCTGTATATAGATCACGAGCTGCAACTGGTGGATATGCCGAAGGTGAAATACCGCGGTATTTTCCTCAATGACGAGGCGCCAGCACTATCCAATTGGGTAAGCGCAAAGTTCGGCAATTACAATCACCAGTTTTACCAAAAAGTTTTTGAATTGCTGCTGCGCCTTAAAGCCAATTATTTATGGCCAGCCATGTGGAACAACGCCTTTGCCGATGACGACAAGCAAAATATGCTGCTTGCCGATGAGTACGGCATAGTGATGGGCACTTCTCACCACGAGCCGATGATGCGCGCCGACAAAGAGTGGAATCGCTACGGCCAAGGCCCCTGGGAGTACTCCACCAACCCGAAAAACCTCTACGACTTTTGGCTAGCCGGTGCCAAACGCAATAAAAATTACGAGAGCATTTACACTCTGGGTATGCGCGGCCAGGCCGACACGCCCATGAGCGAGGGCGAGAACGTTCAGCTGCTGGAAAAAATCGTGCACGACCAGCGCGACATTCTCGCCAAGGTAAACGAAAACAAAGAACTGGCAGATATTCCCCAGGTGTGGGCGCTGTACAAAGAGGTGCAGGGCTTTTACGAGCGCGGCATGCGCGTACCCGATGATGTCACCCTGCTCTGGTGCGATGACAACTGGGGCAATATCCGCCGCCTGCCCACCGTTAGCGAGCGCCGCCGCCCGGGCGGGGCCGGGGTTTACTATCACCTGGATTATGTCGGCGGCCCCCGCTCCTACCGCTGGATCAATACTGTGCCCATCGCCAAAATTCAGGAGCAGATGAATCTGGCCTACACCTATGACGCCAATAAAATCTGGATAGTGAATGTGGGCGATTTAAAACCCATGGAGTTCCCCATGGAGTTTTTCCTGCGCATGGCCTGGAACCCGGAGGCCTGGCCGAAAGAGCGTATTCCTGAATTTGGCCGCGCCTGGGCCGAGCGCGAATTTGGCAGTAAATTCGCCAGCGACATTGCCGAGCTGATGACCGGCTACAGCCGTCACAACGGCAGACGTAAACCTGAGTTGCAGGATGCCAGCACTTACAGCCTGCTCAATTACCGCGAAGCCGAGCGCATCGAGAGCCAACTGCAAGGCTTGAGCGACAAGGCGGAAGCCGTCTACCAACAGCTTCCCGCCGCCAGTAAAGATGCCTTTTTCCAGCTGCTTTACTACCCGGTAAAAGCCAGCGCCAACCTGACCCAAATGTATATCGCCCAGGCGCGCAACCAGCTCTACGCAAACCAGGGCCGCGCCAACGCCAACAGCTACGGCGACCAGGTGCGCAGCCGCTTCGCCGCCGACGCCCAGTTGCAGCAGCAGTGGGACAGCCTGAACCAGGGCAAATGGCAGCATTTTATGGACCAGCCCCATATTGGCTACAGCTATTGGAACAACCCGGCAGCCAATACCCAACCCGTCGTTTATGACTACCAACCCCATAATCGGGCGGAAATGGGTATAGCGATCGAAGGCTCAGCTCAAGCCTGGCCCAGCCCCGGAAACTACCAATTGCCGCGCTTTGACCCCTATGGCCAGCAGCAGCGTTTTATCGAAATATTCAACAAAGGCACTAGCCCATTTAATTTTGTTGCCAAAACCTCTGCACCTTGGATTATAATTTCCGATACTAGTATGCAAGTTAAGACTCTGAAGCGCATTGCGGTTTCCATTGACTGGAAACTGGCCCCCAAGGGCGAAGCCAGCGGCTGGATAGAAATCAGCGGCCCCAGCTGGGGCGGTGCCAAAATTGGGGTAAGTAGCCTCGCCCCCAGTGACACCTTGGTACCCCAGGGATTTGTTGAAGGCGATGGCTATATCGCCATAGCGGCAGAGCACTTCGACCGTCGCGGAGGCAATAGCAACTTCCAGTGGGAAGTGATTCCCCAGCACGGGCGCGAGGGCTCTTCCATTTCGGTATTCCCGATTTCGGATTTTAGTTTTGAGGACACGGGCAAAGCGCCCTATGTGGAATATGACTTCACCCTGTTGCATCCGGGCGAAGTGCAAATCCACAGCTACTTTGCCCCCAGCCTGGCCTTCTTCCCCGAGCGCGGGCTAAGGGTGGCGCTGGCGGTGGATAACGAAAAACCGCAATTGCTCGACCTGGCCGCCAATTTTAGTCAGGCAGATTGGGAGGAATCGGTGCGCAATGATGTGCGCCAGCTGACCTCCAAACACAAAATTGAACGCGCCGGCAAACACAAACTGCGCGTGTACATGGTAGACCCGGGAGTAACCCTGGAAAAGCTGGTAATAGATAGCGGCGGCCTCAAGCCCAGTTACCTGGGACCAGAGGAGAGCCAAAAATTTTAATGCTGAAGTCGCGGCTGCGACCTGGCTTCAGTAATGTATGTTGCAATCACTCTCGACGAGTCATTTAAATGAAAATTGTTGAAGCCAAAGTCATAGTCACCTGCCCCGGCAGAAATTTCGTCACACTGAAAATCACCACCGATCAGGGTGTATATGGCATAGGCGACGCCACCTTAAACGGGCGCGAAAAATCTGTAGTCTCCTATTTGGAAGACTATTTAATTCCGGCGCTGATTGGCCGCGACCCGCAACAAATTGAAGATATCTGGCAATTCTTTTATCGCGGTGCCTACTGGCGCCGCGGCCCGGTGGGCATGACGGCACTGGCCGCGATTGATGTTGCCCTCTGGGATATCAAAGCCAAGCTGGCCAATATGCCGCTCTATCAACT
>CBIMZH010000232.1:0-5056 GCA_966248255.1 uncultured Cellvibrio sp. | reverse complement strand
ATGGCTTCGGCGTCCAGCACCTGCATGACTTCGGCGGCGGGATAGGCTTCGCCAGCGCCATAGAGCGCGCGGTAGCTGCCCTGGTCGCGCCAGAGGTAGAGCACCACACCCAGCGCCAGGGCTGCGGCCAGCACCAGCAACCCCATCAGGGTGAAGCGCGGGTCCAGCTTGAAGCTGCCGGGGAATTTATCTTTCAGTAGTTGCACCATGGGACTGTCTTCTCTGTCAGCCGTTAAACGGGCATGCGCATGATTTCTTCAAACGCACCGGCTACCTTGTTGCGCACCTGCATAAGTGCAGAGAACGACAGGCTGGCCTTCTGGCTTTCCACCATGGCGCCCACCAGGTCATCACTGGTACCGGCATCCACCGCATCGGTCATGGCGCTGGCCTTGTGCTGCTGGGCATCCACCGCTTTAAACACATCGGCAAAGGCCTGGCCCATGCTGCCGCTGGCCTGACCCTCTTCGAGGCTGGCGCGTATCGGGGCCTGGGCAACAGACTTGGCCTGCTCCAGGTGGTTGAGTAAACCCTGCTGAATCTGGTCGATCGAGTTCATGGTCTCGCTCCTTAGCGGTACCGCCATTCAAGGCGATTAATTAAAAGACGCTGATTAAAAAAACTTAAAAAGTGATCTGCACGCCCTGCTCACGCATGGCGGTCAGGCGGTAGCGAAGCGCGCGCGGGGTCATGCCCAGGCTCTCGGCCGCCTTGGTTTTGTGGCCGCCAAAACGGCGGATAGTGTCGATAACATGCTGGTACTCAGCCCATTTGCCACTGGCGCGCAGGGCCGCCTTGCCGCTGACTTCGCCCAGGCTTTGGCTCACCAGCAGCGGCTCAGCCTCGCTATCCACGGCATCCAGGCCCAGATCCTGGGGCTGAATAAACAGGCCTTTGCGCAGCACCAGGGCGCGCTGCAGCATGTTTTCCAGTTCGCGCACATTGCCCGGCCAGTTGTGGCTGAGCAGTGCCTGGCGCGCCGCGTCGGTAAGCAGGTCGTCGCGCTGCTCTTGCGGCGCGTGCTTGCGAATCAGGCGCGCCGCTAAAGGCAGTACATCGTCTTTGCGCTCGCGCAGCGGGCTGATATGCAGTGGCAGTACATCCAGGCGGAACATAAGGTCGGAGCGGAAGCGGCCCTCGGCCACCTCCTGCTGTAAATCGCGGTTGGTAGCGGCAATGATGCGCAGCTTGAGCGGGATCTCGCGGTGACCGCCGAGGCGCTCTACTTTTTGCTCCTGGAGTACGCGCAGCAGCTTGGCCTGCAGACCCAGGGGCAGCTCGCCGATTTCATCGAGCAGCAGGGTGCCGCCATTGGCCAGTTCAAATTTGCCCGGCTGGGCGCTGGTGGCGCCGGTAAAGGCGCCCTTTTCATGGCCGAATAACAGGGATTCGAGCATCTGCTCGGGGATAGCGGCGCAGTTGACCGCAATAAAGGGGGCATCGGGGGTGGCGAAAGAGTGGATGTAGCGCGCCATCATCTCTTTACCTGTACCCGTTTCGCCGGTAATCAAAATAGGCGCCGAGGCCATAGCCACGCGCTGGGCCATGGCCAGCAGACGGCGACCGGCCTGGGAGCGGGAGACAAAAATTTCGTCGGCGGCCAGGGCGGCCTCCTGACGGCGCAGCAGCGCGGCAACCTGGGAGTGACTGAAAGGCGCTAATAGATAGTCGACACAGCCCAGCTCCAGCAACTTGGCCGCCATCTCCTGGTCGGCGTATTCCACCACTGGAATGACACTGGCCTGGGGCGCATCCGCCACCAGCGCCGCTATGCGCTTGAACAGGCCGGCTTCGCCAAAGCTGCTGACCAGCACAAACACCAGCTGTACCGCTTCTATTTGACGCAGGCTCAGCTCGCCAAACTGCTGTACCGCGATCAGGCCACAGCCTTCGCGCTCCAGGCTCTGCTGCAGCTGCGCATAGTTGTCCTGGCCGGGATGACCGAGCAGTAGCGCCTGACACTTGGGGGCAGCCTGGGCAAAGAGGCGCTGGTCGGCATGTCTCGCGGCAGCATTAATAGCCATTCTTGTCACTCACCTTTAATGGGGAACCTTTTGCAAACCCGGCCTTTGGCTGGCGAATTGGGTTTGCACTGGAATTTAAGTCCTGCTGGTTTTGGTCGCTCTTGGCTTTTGTCGAACCTCAGGTCGCCAAAAACCGCAACCCGTTAAATCTTCAACTTGTGAAGTAAAAGCACAAAAAAACGTGAACCAGGTCATGCGTGCGAAACATAACAAGCCGTTGCTCAACTGCTAAATCAAATGACATCAAAACATTTCAAAACAGGCTATTTTTTAACCAAAAACAGCTTTTGATATCTATTGATTTAAATTCTCTAGCCCCGCCCTCCTATACTCCGCCCGCAATAGCGTGCCTTTGCTCACAGTTTTGCTAACTAACCCGGCGCAGCGTTAAAGCCGCCGGCCAGTGCAAATAGAACAAAGAACACACAACCCTATGTTTAACCCCACAGCCCCGGCTGTTAACTATCTGTACTCACTATGACTGGCAACATGAAAGTTCATCACAAGATGGCAGTGGATCAGGTGACTCGGCTCAAGCCCCATAAACTGGGCCGCCATATTCACAAGATCCCCCAGTACATACGCGATTTGATAAACAAGCACCCGCGGGTGATTAGCGATTATTTTTTGCGCAACTACAGGGTCAATATCGAACTGGAGCGGGTGACTGTGCACGAGCTGCACAGCCTGGACGCCGATAACCTCTTTCAATGCGAACTGGGCAAGGTGGGTTTTGCCATGGACAGGTCGCTGCTGGCAGAGGTGTTGGAGTGCTACTACGGTGGCACCGGCATGCCCGGTTCAAGCAAAGCCCTGAGCGCAGATAAAGAAGAGCCCATCAGCCAGTCGGGGCAGCGCATGCGCAACCGCCTGGGGATGGATGTGGCGCAGATATTTGCCCGCACCCTGCTCGGCGGCGAGAGCTTCGGCAAACTGCAAAATTACGACAACGCCTATGAAGAGGTGGAGTGGGAGTATGTGGCCGAGCTGCACTACCACAGCCATATCACCGGGGTGGACTCGTCCATATTTATTTACCTGGATACCCATCTGGCCGACGAGCTGACCGAGCGCCTGGTACCGCCCAGCCGCGCGCCCATGGAGCTGCCACTGGATACCGAAGAACTGCTGCTGCAGCTGCCGGTGCGCCTCACCTGTGTGATAGGCGCGGCGCAGATCCCGCTGCAGCAGACCCTCAGTCTGAAACCCGGCGATGTCATTCCCATTCGTATGCGCGACCGCTGCGAAGTGGCGGTCAACCAACAAAAACTGTTTCGCGGCGCCGTCTTTGAAGATGACGGTTCGCTCTTTTTAACTTCCCTGGAAATGGTAAAAGCCCTATGAATAGCCAATTCACCGACAGCGATTTTGACCAGCTCATAGGTTCTGGCGAGCTCAACAGCCCCCTGCCCCAGGCCGACCTAGCCGAACCTCAAGCTGCCCAGCCAGCGGCACCGGCCGGCCCGGATCTGCGCCACTTTGGCAAGATCCCGGTCAATGTGACCCTGGAAGTGGCCAGCACCGAAATACCGCTCAAGGACCTGATGGATGTTGATACCAGCAGCGTCATAGTGCTCGACAAACTGGCCGGCGAGCCGCTGGACGTGCGCGTTAACGGCACTCTGTTTGCCAAGGCCGAAGTGGTGGTGATGAACGGCAACTACGGCCTGCGCATCCTCGAGCTGACTAACAAAGATCTGGGTAGCCTCGCATCATGATCTGGCTCAAGCCACTGAAAGCGCTGCTGCCCAAGACCTTGCTCCTGGCGTTGCTGGCCCTCAGCTGGCTGCCGCTGCAGGCCCATGCTGCGGCGGGCGACCTGACCCTGCTCAACTTCAACAACACGGCCAATGGCCAGGAAATGAGCGTCAAGCTGCAGATTCTGGTGCTTATGACCCTGCTCGGCTTTTTGCCGGCGATGTTGATGATGATGAGCTGTTTTACCCGCTTTATTATCGTGCTGGCGATTCTCCGCCAGGCCCTGGGCCTGCAGCAGAGCCCGCCCAACCAGGTGCTGATTGGCGTAGCCCTGTGCCTGTCGCTGATGGTGATGCGCCCGGTGGGTAACGATATTTACCAAAACGCCTATGTGCCCTTCGAGCAGGACAAAATCACCCTGCAGGAGAGCCTGGGCCTGGCCAAACACAGCCTCAGCCGCTTTATGCTGGCGCAGACCAACAGCAACAGCCTGGACACCATGCTCAGCCTCGCCGGCGAAGAGCGCCCCCAGGACCTGACCCAACTGGACTTTTTTGTGCTGCTGCCGGCGTTTGTGCTGAGCGAGCTGAAAACCGCCTTTCAACTGGGCTTTATGATTTTTCTGCCGTTTCTGGTGATCGATTTGATTGTCGCCAGTGTGCTTATGGCCATGGGCATGATGATGCTCTCGCCAATGATGATCTCGCTGCCGTTCAAGCTGATGTTATTTGTGCTGGTGGATGGCTGGACGTTGATGGTGGGCACCCTGGTCAGCAGTGTGCAGCCCTTTTAGCGCCCCTGTTTTCGCTATCCCCCTGAACCTTAAATTGCTAAGCCCTAAATTGCCGAACCCTAACACCGGAGTTCTCCATGCTAACGCCTGAAACCGCTGCCAGCCTGGTTGCCGATGCTGTCTATATCACCGCGCTGGTGGTCTCGGTGCTGGTACTGCCCAGTTTGCTCGGCGGTCTGGTGATCAGTATTTTCCAGGCGGCCACCCAGATTAACGAGCAGATGCTCAGCTTTTTGCCCAAGCTGCTGATTACCCTGGGCATGCTGCTGTTTGCCGGCCACTGGATTCTGCAAACCCTGAGCGGCCTGTTTGTCGATATGTTCCACCAAGCTGGCGCCCTGGTCGGCTGAACATGGCCAGCAGCGAGCCGCTACTGCAAGCCAACCAGTTGCTGAGCCAGGCTCAGATCTACTGGTGGCCCTTTTGCCGCATGCTGGCACTGCTGAGCATGGCGCCGCTGTTCAACCACAAAACCCTGTCGGTGCGCATCCGCGTACTGCTCGCCCTGGCCGTCACCCTGGCGCTGGCCAAGGCGCTGCCA